>JAHWJE010000100.1 GCA_019348575.1 Actinomycetota bacterium
CACTTCCGATCTGTCCTGAACCGGCTGGAGGCGGCGCTGCGCGCGCGCACGGCCGCCGCCGGGCGTTGACGCGCGGCGCGTGCGGCGGTCCCGGCGGTCCCGGCGGCCCCGCGGCCGCACGGCGGCTCGTTGCTACGCCAGAGCGCCCACGAGCGCCCGCAGCTGCTCCTCCACGTCACCGCCGAGCCGAAGCACGGCTCGCGCGTCGTATGGCGTCGGGCCCTGCGTGACGATCGCGACCTCGCCCCCGTGGCGCAGCGTGATGCCGGGCAGTTGCGCCACCGGATAGACCTCGAGCGAGGACCCGATGCACAGCAGCAGGTCGGCGTCCTCGGCCAGCTGCGTCGCCCGCTCGAGCGCCGCGGCGGGGAGGAACTCGCCGAACAGCACGACGTCGGGCTTCAGCGTGCGCCCGCAGGCGCACGACGGCAGGTCGGCCTGGGCCAACTGCTCGAGCACCGTCGCCGACGCGACGCGCTGGCCGCACGAGAGACACGAGCACGTCGCGATCGACCCGTGCACTTCGACCAGCTCCCGTGTTCCGGCGCGGCGATGCAGCATGTCGATGTTCTGGGTGATCACGCCCCGCAGCAGGCCCCGCCGCTCGAGCTCGACCAGAGCGCGATGGGCGCCGTTGGGCTCCTTGCCGCCCAGCGACCGGAAGCGCTCTCCGTAGAAGGCCCAGAAGCGCTCGGGGTTCGCGCGCCAGGCGTCGATGTGCGCGACCTCCATCGGGTCGACGTTCTCCCAGATCCCGGTGCCGGGCGTGCGGAAGTCCGGGATCCCGGAGGGAACCGAGATCCCGGCGCCCGTCAACGCGACGACCGACCCGGCGCGGCGCACGAGCTCCGCCAGGGCCAGGACCTCGCTCGACCCCTCGCCTATCTGCCTGTCCACTGCGGTCTGCGCTTACCCAGGAACGCGGCGATGCCCTCGCGCGCGTCGCCGGTCTGGAAGATCTCTCCGAAGGCGGTCTTCTCGGCCTCGATGCCCTCGTCCAGATCGGCGTCGCCGGCGGTCGTGCGCTTGATCGCCCCGACCGCGAGCGGCGCCTGCCCGCCGAGCTTGCGCGCCCACGCGCGCGCCACGTCGTGCAGCTCGTGGTCGGGCACGACGCGATTGACGAGCCCGATCTCGAAGGCCTCCTCGGCGGAGATCGGGTCGCCGGTGAGGTTGAGCTCCAGCGCGCGGGCCGTCCCGACGAGCCGCGGCAGCCGCTGGGTGCCGCCGAAGCCGGGCATGATCCCGAGGTTGATCTCGGGCTGCCCGAAGCTCGCCGACTGCGCCGCGATCCGCACGTCACAGGCCATCGCGAGCTCGCAGCCTCCACCGTAGGCGACGGCGTTCACCGCGGCGATCGTGAGCGTGGCGGACTGCTCCATCCGCCGCAGCAGCGCATGCGCGTCGTCGAGCAGCTTCGCGCCGGTCGCCTCGTCCAGCTGCGTGAACGCCTTGACGTCGGCGCCAGCGCACCACAGCATCGGGTTCGCCGAGGCGACGATCAGCGCGCGGACCGACGCGTCGGCCTCGACGTGCTCCCAGACTCGGGAAAGCTCTGCGATGACCTGCGGCGAGAGCGAGTTCGCGGGCGGCCGGTCAAGCCAGGCGATCGCGTAGCCGTCGCGCGTCTCGAGCTGCACCGCCTCGCCCTGCTCGAAGGCGTCGTCGGGCTGCTTGTAGGCGAAGAAGCCCTGCCCGCTCTTGGCGCCCAGGCGGCCCTGCGCGACGAGGCGGCGCAGGATCAGCGGCGGCGCGAACTGCTCGCCCCACTGCGCGGCGCCACGTTCGAGCGCCGCCAGCACCTCGTCGAGCCCGGTCTGGTCGGCGCGCGCGAACGGCGGCGGGATCAGCCCCGCGCCGGCCATCATGCCGAGGTCGATGTCGCGCACGGTCGCCATGCCGTCCTCGAGCAGCAGGCAGGCCTCGACGAGCGCCTTGAGCACGAAGCGCTGCGTGACCTCCTCGTGGTCGAATCGCGTCTCGCCGTCAGAGCGCGGCTCGCCGTTCTCGTAGAAGCCCTTGCCCGTCTTGGCGCCCAGCTCGCCGGCCTCGACGAGCTTCTGCATGCCCTGGTGCACGTAGAAGGACTGGCTGCCATAGGACTGCTGGAGGTGCCGTGCGACGTGCAGGACCGTGTCGAGCCCGAGCAGGTCGGTGAGAAAGAACGGGCCCATCGGCGCCACGCGCGCCTGCGACACGGCGTCGTCGATCGCCTTGACCGACAGGCCGTTGTCCTCCTGGAAGCGCCAGATCTCGCTGATCGCCGAGTTGAGGATCCGGTTGACCACGAAGCCCGGCTCCTCGCCACAGGCGATCGGCAGCTTGCGGATCGTCTGCGCGAACGTGGTCGCGCTCTGCATCGTCTCCGCCGCCGTGTCGGCGCCCTCGACGATCTCGACGAGGCGCATCACCGAGGCCGGGTAGAAGAAATGGAAGCCCACCACCTTGTCGGGCCGCAAGGTCGCGTCGGCCATCTCGCTGATCGACAGCGAGGACGTGTTCGAGGCGAGGATCGCGTGGCCCGGCGTGACGGCGTCGAGCTCGGCGAAGACCGCCTGCTTGATCTCGATCCGCTCGGGGACGGCCTCGACGACGAAGTCGACGTCGCCGAAGCCCTCGTACCCGGTCGTCCCGGCGATGCGCCCGAGGATCTCCGTCGCCTGCGCGTCGGCCTGCTCCTGGCTGATCTTCTGCTTGTGGACGAGCCCGCCGAGCTGCGCGCGCGTGACCTCCTCGGCCTTCTTCAGGCCGAGGTCGACGAACTCCTGCCTGACGTCCTTCAGCACCACGGGGATGCCCGCGGAGGCGATGACCTGGGCGATCTCTCCGCCCATCGTCCCTGCTCCGACGACCGCGGCCTTGAACACGAACACGCTGTCAGCTCTCCTTGTCGATGGTCATCTCATGTGGCGCCAGCAGCTGCCGCGCGACGACCGGTGGCACTCAGCCCACCAGCTCGCGCCGGATCAGGTCGACCGCCGCGGCGAGCTCGTCGAGCCGCGGCGCGACGTCGCTGGCCAGGCGGTCGCGCTCCGCGCCGCCGGCCGGCGTCAGCTCGTAGAAGCGGCGCGAGCGGCGCTCGGGGTGCTCCCACCTGCCCGCGACGAGGCCCTCGGCCTCCAGCGCGCGCAGCAGCGGATACATCGTGTTGGGGTTCACGCCGATCAGGCCGCCGGTCAACTCGCTCACGCGCTCCATCAGCTGGTTGCCGTACGAGGGCCCGGGGCCGAGCAGGTGCAGGACGAGCAGTCGCAGCAGCCCGGCCTTGCGCAGGCCGGCGACGAGCGGATCGCTCGATCCCGGCCCGCCCGCCCCGCCGCCGGCCGTCGTCGCCCGCGTGCCGGCGGCCGTCCGGACGTCGCTCTGGGCGGCCGCGTCGGCGACGGCGTCCTGCGTCGACGGACGGCGGGCGGCCATCCGTCCAGTATGCCCCCACTCGTGCGCGCCACCCTCGCCCGAACGACTGCGCGCGGCCCAGGGCAGCGCCCGCGCACGATGTCGTCGCGCTGGTCAGGCCGTCGCCGTCGCCGGCTCTTCGATGCGCCGCGGCAGCAGCGTCTCGCGGGCGATGACGAGCCGCTGGATCTGCGACGTGCCCTCGTAGAGCTGCATGATCTTCGCGTCGCGCATGAGCTTCTCGACCGGGTAGTCCTTGATGAAGCCGTAGCCGCCGTAGATCTGCACGGCGTCGGTTGCGACCTCCATCGCCGAGTCGGCGGCGAAGCGCTTGGCGTGCGAGGACTCCAGCGTGTTGCGCTTGCCCTGGTCGAGCAGGACGGCGCTGTTCCAGGTCGCCAACCGCGAGAGGTGCACCTTCGTCGCCATGTCGGCGATCATGAACTGGATCGCCTGGTGCATCGCGATCGGCACGCCGAACTGCACGCGCTCCTTGGAGTACGTCGTCGCGTACTCGAAGGCGGCGCGGGCGATCCCGGTCGCCATCGCGGCGACGCCGGGGCGCGTGCGGTCGAGCACCATCATCGCGAGCTTGAAGCCCTTGTTCTCCTCGCCGAGCAGGTAGCGCGCGGCGACCTCGGTGTCGTTGAAGGTGATCGTCGCGGTGTTCGAGGCCCGCTGGCCCATCTTGTCCTCCTTCTTGTCCACGATCACCGTGGCGTCCCTGCGGACGAGGAAGGCGGAGATGCCGCGGTGGCCGGCCTCGGGGTCGGTCTTCGCGTAGACGACGTACCAGTCGGCGTAGCTGCCGTTGGTGATGAAGCACTTCGAGCCGTTGAGGACGTACTTGTCGCCCTTGCGGACGGCGCGCGTGCGCATGCCGGAGACGTCGGAGCCGGCGTCGGGCTCGGTGAGGCAGAAGGACGCGAGCTTCGGCCCGGAGACGAGCTCCTCGGCGAACTCGCGCTTGACCTCCTCAGCGCCGGCGAGCATGACGGGGGCGGAGGCCAGGCCGTTGGCGCCGAGCGAGGTCTGCACGCCCGAGCAGCCCCACGAGAGCTCCTCCTCGATGATGCAGCCGTCGAGGTAGTTCAGGCCCGGTCCGCCGTACTCCTCGGGGATGTGTGTGTTCATCAGGCCGACATCGTGCGCCTTCTCGATGATCGCCTGCGGCCATGTGCCCTCGCGGTCGAGCTCCCAGGCGACGGGACGAATCTCCTTGGCCGCGAAGTCGTGCGCGAGCTCGCGGAGGCTCTTCTGCTCGTCGCTGAGGGTGAAATCGACCATGGGTTGCTCCTGAAGAAGGTTCGAACCAGCCTAGATTGACTGGTCAGTCAACTGCGTGTCGCGGCAAGCGTAGCGGACGTCGCAGGCGCTGTCGACGGACGACGGGCACGAGCTGCGCGGCTGCGATCATCCATGAGATGCAGGAGGCCTTCGGCACGCTCGTCTGGGTGGTCGCGGCGGTGGGCGCGATCGTCGCGATCTACACGCTGCTCGGGACCGGCCGCAGCTACCGCGAGATCGGCGGCGGCGGGATCGCGCACGACGACGACGAGGCGATCGGCGCCGATGCCGCGCGCGACGCCGAGATCCGCCAGATGCTCGAGGGGCGAAACGCGCGACGGGCGCGGCGCGGCGAGGCGCCGCAGGACGTCGAGGCCGAGTTCGCCGCGCTCACTCGTCCACCGCCCGCGGGTGCCGGCGACGAGCTGCGCGACGAGATCCGCCGGCATCTGCTTGCCCGCAGCGCGCGTCGGGTACGTGCTGGCCGCGAGCCGCTCGACGTCGAGGAGGAGATCGAGCGGCGGATCCGCGACCTTTCCTGATAGAGATCAAGCCATGGCCAATCCGCGACAGTTCGACCTCGAAGACATCGTCAACCGCCCGGGGACGTACTTCAACCCGCAGACCGAGGTGCTCGTCGTCATCGACGACTCCCCGGACGTCGACACGGAGATCTTCAACATGGAGGACTTCGAGGGCTCGGACTGGGTGCTGATCTCCGACGAGGTCCCGATCGACGGCGACGCCCGCGACGAGCTCATGCAGGTCTTCCAGGTCCGCCACGGCGCGAGCCTCGGCGCCGGTCTCGGCGCCGGTGACGACATCGTCGACGCCGACGAGAACGCCGAGCCCGAGGCCGACGAGATCGCAGACGAGTAGGCGCGACGCGAAGCGGCCGATTCGCAGCCTGACCGCCCGTGAGGCCGTTTGGTTTTCGCGTCCGTGGGGATGCTTCTGACCATGTCCCACGAGCTTCAACAGACGGCGGTTGCGCTCGTCGCCGAGGGCAAGGGCATCCTCGCGGCAGACGAGAGCAACGGCACCATGGACAAGCGCCTGAAGGCTGCAGGCGTGGAGCCCTCGACGGAGATGCGCCGCGCGCTGCGCGAGCTGCTGTTCACGACCGAGGGCGCGGAAGAGCACATCAGCGGGGTCATCCTCTACGACGAGACGTTCCGCCAGAGCACCGCCGACGGGACGCCGTTCCCGCAGCTGCTGGAAGAGCAGGGGGTGGTGCCGGGGATCAAGGTCGATACGGGCGCCAAGCCGCTGGCGGGCGCTGAGGACGAGAAGGTCACCGAGGGCCTGGACGGCCTGCGCGAGCGGCTCGCGGAGTACTACGACGGCGGGGCGCGCTTTGCCAAGTGGCGCGCCGTCATCGAGATCGGCGAGGATCGCCCCAGCCGCTACGCGATCCACGTCAACGCGCACGCGCTCGCGCGCTACGCGGCGCTGTGCCAGGAGGCGCAGATCGTCCCGATCGTGGAGCCCGAGGTGCTGATGGACGGCACGCACACGATCGAGCGCTCCGAGGAGGTCACGGGCGCCGTGCTGGCCAGGGTCTTCGAGGAGTTGCGAGAGCAGCGCGTGCTGCTCGAGGGGATCCTGCTGAAGCCCAACATGGTCCTGGCCGGCTATGACTGTCCCGAGCAACCGGACGACGACGTGGTCGCCGAACGCACGCTGCGCTGTCTGCGCCGTCACGTCCCTGCCGCTGTGCCGGGGATCGTCTTCCTC
>JAHWJE010000101.1 GCA_019348575.1 Actinomycetota bacterium
ACATCGACGCGGGGGCGATAGGACATCCTCAGATGCGACTGGTTCGTGTCGCGCTGCTCGACGATGATCTTCGGCTCGAACGGGGGCGCGGGCTCGAACGGCTCGGGCGGCGAGAGCTCCGGGAAGCGCTCGAAGAGAGCCGCGAAGGCGCCGTCGGCACCGCCGCCTCCGTTTGAACCGCGGCCCCGCGAGGCACCGCTCCGGAGGCGGTGGTGGGCACGTGCTCCAGATTGCCGACGATGAACGCGCCGCCGCGCTCGCCTGCCCAGCGCCGGTTGCGGAAGGCCACGATCGCGTCGCGCGTGAACGTGCGCAGGTGCTCCTCGGGCCCGAGCACGGAGCGGCCGAGCGGATGCTCGCCGAACGCCGCGCGGTCGATCAGCTCGTCTGCGACCGAGGACGGCTCGTCCTTGTAGCGCTGGATCTCCTGGATGACGACGCCGCGCTCGCGGTCGAGCTCGTCGGCGTCCAGGCGCGGGCGGCCGACGAAGTCGGTCAGCAGGTCGGCGGCATCCGCAGCGGCCTCGGCGCGCACGGTGATGTGAAACGCCACGAGGTCGTGCGACGTGTAGGCGTTCAGCGAGCCGCCGAGGCTCTCGGCCGTCTCGTTGACGTCGCGGTAGTGCGGAAACTTCTCCCCGCCCTTGAACACGAGGTGCTCGAGGAAGTGCGCCACCCCGTTCTCCTCCGGGCGCTCGGTGCGCGCGCCGGCGTCGAAGGCGACGAGGATCGTGACCGCGCGAGTTCCCTCGAGGCCGATCCGGTGAAGGGGCAGGCCGTTGGCCAGCGTGGAAGAGGCGATCGTGGTCATGGTCGAACGGTAGCGCCCGCGATCGCGGGGCTACGCGCGCCGGGCGACGGCCGCGACCGGCATGCGCTGCACGGCGAGGATCGCCGTGTCGTCGGCCTGCTCGCCGGTCTCGAAGGCACTCAACGCAGCGTCGATCGCCCTGACCGCGCCATGCGCGTCGGCGACGCCGGCGAGCGTGCGCTCGAGGCGCTCCTCGCCGAAGCGCTCTCCGGCGCCGACCGCGTCGAATACGCCGTCGGTGAACAGGACCAGCAGGTCGCCGGGCTCCAGCCTGCACCACGTGCGCTCCCATCCGTTGATCGGGTACGCGCCGAGCATCGGCGAGAAGCTGCCGATCGGGCGCACGGCGCCGCCGCGGACGAGCAGCGGCAGCGGATGGCCCGCGCAGACGATCTGCGCCTCCGCGCGGCCGTCGTCGTCCTCGCGCAGCAGCACGGCGGCGACGGAGCACAGCGACATCGTGTCAAGCGCCAGCAGCTCGCTGTTGAGGGTGCCGATCGCGTCGAGCGGATCGTCCAGCAGCGTGGCTGCGGTGCGCAGCGTGTGTCGCGCGAGGCCGGTGAGCGCTGCCGCCGACGCGCCGCGACCTGCGACGTCGCCGACGATCGCCAGCCAGCCGCCGGACACGGCGATCGCGTCGTAGAAGTCGCCGCCCACCCAGTTCTCGTCGCCGGCCGGCCGGTACAGCGTGGCCGCGCTCCAGCCGGGCATGTGCGGCAGGCGGCCGGGCAGGAGGCTCGTCTGCAGCGTCCGTGCGATGTTCGAGCGCTCGGTGTACAGCCGCGCGTTCTCGACCGCCGTCCCGGCGCGCCGCGCGAGCTCCTCGGCGAGCGCGACGTCGGCCTCCTCGAAGCGCCTGCCGGACTCGGCGCTGATCAGCGTCAGCACGCCGACGATCTTGCCGCCGCTGGACATCGGCACCGCCAGCGCCGCCTGCATCCCGACGCTGCGCAGCAGCTCGAGGTGCTCGTCGTCCTGCGCGACCGCCGCGAGCATCGCGTCGGGAATCTCGTCGGCCAGCTGCGACCGGCCGTCGCGCAGGACCTGCGCGGTCCCCGCCGGCGCATCCGCGCGCGACGGGTAGCGCTCGCCGATGCGCCGCGCGAAGGCGACCTTGTCGGGGTCGACATGCGCGACGGCCACGCCGTGGATGTAGCCGCGGCCGTCGGGCATGCTCACGACGCACCAGTCGGCGAGCTGGGGGACGGCGAGCTCGGCGACCTGTTGCAGCGTGCGCTCGTAGTCCAGCGACGAGGACAGCAGCTCGCCCGCGCGCGCGAGCATCGCCTGCCTGATCTCCGCGCGCTTGACCTCCGTGATGTCCTCGATGACGTTGACGACGAGCTTCAGCCCGCCGTCGGAGTCGTAGACCCCTGACGCCTTCGTGAGGCGCCAGGCGACCTCGCCCGTGCGCCGGTCGAGCGCGCGCGTGACCAGCGGCTTCGGCTCGCGCTCGCCGGCGATGACGCGCCGGCCGGGCAGGTCCTCGATCCGCAGCGGCGAGCCATCCTCCTTCGTCGTCTCGAACGCGTCGAGGAGCTGCTGCACCGGCGTCTCGAGCAGCTCCTGCGCAGATCCGAAGCCGAACATTCGCGCGGCAGCGTCGTTGGCGTAGCTGAGCGTTCCGTCCGGCCGCTGAACCGTGACGGCCTCGGCGAGCGTCGACAGCGCCGCCGTGAGCTGGCCCTCCGTCGTCTCGAGCTCGGAGAACAAGCCCGCGTTGTCGAGCGCGAGCGCGGCGCGGCTGCCGAGCAGCTTCGCGAACTCGAGATCGGGGGTTTCGTAGCGGCGGCCCGAGCGCTTCGTCGCCATCAGCGTCAGCGAACCGAACCGATGCCCGCGCGCGCGCAGCGGCACGACGATCGCAGAGGTGATCCCGATCTCCCGCAGCTGCTCGAAGTCGTGCTCGTCGGTCGCGATCTGCCGCAGCACCGCATCGTCGACCTGGGCCAGCAGTCGCAGCTGCTCCGGGTCGCCGAGCCGGTGGACGGTCGCGGGCGGACGGGCTGCGAGCAAGGCTGCCGCGGCGTCGTCCGCGCCGCCCGCCCCGCGCGCACGAGCAGCCGCGCCAGCCCCGGCGAGTAGCCGCCCACGCGCTCGAGGTAGTAGCGCACGCTGAACGCCTTCGGCGAGCTGCCGATCTCGAGCACGGTCCAGCCGTGGCGCTCGAGCAGCGTGCGCAGCGAGCCGCGCGTGAAGAACTGCACGTGCGTCGGGATCACCGACCACCAGCGCGAGCGCAGCCCGCGGGCGACGACGCTGCCCGCGTCCGGCAGCGCCATCCACGCGATCCCGCCCGGCCGCAGCAGCTCGGCCATCCGGTCCAGGGCCTCGCCCGGGCGCGGCAGGTGCTCGATCACGTCGCCCATCACGATCGCGTCGTAGTGGTGCAGCGGCAGCTCGGTCGTGAAGAGGTCACCGGTGCGCACGTCGAGCCCGAGCCGTTCGCGCGCGTAGGCCGAGGCGAAGGCCGACGGCTCGACGCCGGTCGCGTGCCAGCCGCGCTCGGTCGCCTCGGACAGCAGAAACCCGACCCAGCAGCCGAGGTCGAGCAGCGTCCGCCGCCGCGGCCCGCCGTTGTGGGGCGGGATCGGCACCGGTGTCAGCTGCGCCTCGATGCGTGCCAGCGCGCGCCGCGCGGTCTCGCGCTGCCCGGCCTCCTCGTCGACGTAGTCCTCGGAGGCGGCGTCGGCGTAGGCGCTCTCGAGCACGGCGTCGGCCGGCATCGGGTCGGTCTGGCGGTGGCCGCAGACGGGGCAGCGGACGATGTCCGCCAGCGCCGTCCCGAAGCGGTCGGTCGTCGGGATCAGGCCGCCCGGTCCCGCGTCGCCGGCCACCTTGAGATGGGCGACGAGGCCGGCGGCGCCACACGCTGCACAGCGCGACACGCTGCCCAGCCTAGGGCGAGCCGTCGCTGGCTGCTGATCGCACTCGTCTGGGCGTGCGACGGAGCCACAGCACGAACCACTCACTACGATCAGCGGCGTGGCCGAACGGCATCTGGGCCTGCTGAGCATCGTCGCGCCGATGCTCGACGAGGAGGGCACGGCGCAAGCGTTCTGCGACCGCGTGCGCGCGGCGCTGGACGGGCTGCCGTGGGAGCTCGTCGTCGTCGACGACGGGTCGCAGGATCGAACGCCGCAGATCCTCGCGGCCGTCGCGCGCGGCGACGAGCGCGTCAAGGTCGTGACGCTGTCGCGCAACTTCGGTCACCAGACGGCGATCACGGCCGGGCTGGACCACGCGTCCGGCGACGTCGTCGTGATGATCGACTCCGACCTGCAGGACCCGCCCGAGCTCGTCCCGACGATGCTCGAGCACTGGCGCGCGGGCTCCGACGTCGTCTACGCGACGCGCGTCGACCGCGAGGGCGAGTCGCGCTTCAAGCTCAAGACCGCGGACTGGTTCTACCGCATCATGGGGCGCGTCTCCGACGTGCCGCTGGCCGCGAACTCGGGCGACTTCCGGCTGCTGGACCGGCGCGCGCTCGACGCGCTGCTGACGATGCGCGAGCGCAACCGCTACCTGCGCGGGATGACGTCCTGGGTCGGCTTCACGCAGACCGCGCTGCCCTACCACCGCGAGGCGCGCCACGCCGGCGAGACGAAGTACCCGCTCCGCAAGATGGTCCGCTTCGCGCTGGACGCGATCGCCTCGTTCTCGCACGCGCCGCTGCAGATCGCCACCGTCGCCGGCTTCGCCTTCGCGCTGCTGGCGTTCCTCGCGATCCCGGTCGCGATCGTCTTCCGGATCTTCGGCGCGTTCGTCCCCGGCGTCACGACCACCGTCGTCGCGGTGCTGCTGCTGGGAGGCATCCAGCTGATGGCGATCGGCATGATCGGCGAGTACGTCGGGCGCATCTACGACGAGGTCAAGCGGCGGCCGCTGTACGTCGTGCGCGAGCGGACCAACGTCAGCGCGGCCGAGGATGAGCGCGAGCGCGCCCCCGTCTAGCGGGCTGCGGCGGCAGCGGGCGCTGACGGCGCTCGGGGCGATGATCTCGATCGCGGCGCTCGCCGCGATCGTTGTATGGGCGGCGCATCAGGAGCCCCCGGCGCTGCCCAGCTCGCCCGGGCGGCTGGCCGAGTTCGCCGGCGCGATCGGGTTCTACCTCGCAGGCTCCGCCGTCCGCGCCGAGCGCTGGTATGAGCTGCTGCGTCACAACGGCGCGCTGCCGCGCCGGCTGGACGCCTACGGTCTCGTCGCGGTGGCGTACTTCGGCAACAACGTCCTGCCGGCGCGCGCGGGCGACGCGCTGCGCGTCGTGCTGATCGCGCCGCGCGCACGGACCGACGCGCGCACCGCGATCGGCACCGTCGTCGCCGAGCGCGTACTCGACGTCGTCGTGCTCGTCGCGCTGTTCGTCGTGCTCGCGTACACCGTGCTCGGAGCGATCGACGTGCCATCGGGGGAGCGGCTCGTGCTCGCCGCGCTGCTCGTGGCGGGCGTCGGCGCGGCGGGCACCGCCGTCGCCTGGGTCCTGCACCGCCGCGGCCACCTGCGGCGCGTGCTCGCCTTTCTGGCGCCGATGGCCGAGGCGACGCGGCGGCTGCGATCCAACCACGGGATGCAGCTGCTCGGGCTCACGTTCGCCGTCTGGGCGCTGGAGTGGATCGCCTGGTGGCTGGCGGCGCGCGCCGTCGGCCTGGACCTCGCGCTGCTCGAGGTCGGCTACCTCATGGGCCTGGCGTCGATGTTCGCGCTCATGCCGAGCGGGCCCGGCTACATCGGGACGTTCGACGCCGCCGTCGTCTTCGGCGTCCGCGCGCTGCAGTACAGCGGCGCGCAGGCGCTGTCCTACGTGCTGTTGCTGCGCTTCGTCGTGACGGTGCCGATCACGCTGATCGGGCTCGTCGTGCTCGTCGTGGGCTACGGCGGGCTGCACCGCATGCGAGCCCTGGTGCGCGCGACGTGAGGGTCGCGGTGCTGGGTGCCGGCGTGGCCGGGCTCGTCTGCGCCTACCGGCTCGCGCAGGAAGGCCACGTCTGCGACGTCTACGAGCGCTGGCCGGGCCTCGGCGGCCAGGCGGCGACGCTCGACGTCGGCGGCGGCCACCTGCTCGAGCGCCCGCAGCGAGAACACGCCGAGGAGCACGCCCCCGACCGAGCCGAGCCCGCCGATCACCGCCACCTCCCGGAAGGCGGTCTTGAGCAGGTAACTGCTCGACCCAGTCGACGAACTCGCGCTCGAAGATGTCGGGCGAGAAGAGCGCCTTGGGGTCGCGGATCGGCTCCAGCCCGTAGCAGGCCAGTCCGTAATCGTTGGCGACAAAGCCCATCGGCTTCAGCCCGGCGCTCTCCATCCGCCGGGTGATCAGCATTCCCAGCGACTGGTGCGCGTTCCAGCCCTCGAAGCTGTAGGCGACCATGTAGTGCTGGCCCTGGTGCTCGAAGGTCTCGACCAGCAGCTCGTGCGGCTCGGGGATTCGTGATCGCTGCGACTGCACGTCGAGCCATTCGCTGACGTCGTCGGGAAAGCGATGCCAAGCGTTGCGGTCGGCGAGCATGTGCCTGACGCGATTGGCCAGATGGGTCGACATTGACATGCGTTGGCCGCCGTAGGTGACGATGCGCGCCGGCCTCGACGAAGCGC
>JAHWJE010000102.1 GCA_019348575.1 Actinomycetota bacterium
GTGCTGCAGCGGTACACCCGGGCGGGGCGGTGATGGGCGCCGTCGGTTCGTCCGGGGGTCTGCCCCCGAGGCGCCTGGCGACGCAGTTCGACGAGCCCGGCTCCCCGGGGGGCGTCGCCACCCCCACCTGCTGTGGTGCCGCTGCGTGCTGCTCCTGCTGCTGTTGCGTCGGCACCCTGCTCACCGCCTCGACGGTCAGCGCCATGCGCTTGTACGACGCCGGCGCCGACCGTGGCCGGCGACTTCCAGCGCGGATCGCGGTCGCCGCGGGTGGGGCGCTGCTCTTCCCCCCACTGATCCCGTTCGGGATCTGGGTGCACAACGCCGACGTCAGCGACGAGGCCCTTCTGGTGGTGCCCCTGGTGGCGCTGGTCGGGTTGCTCGTGCTGTGGCCGTTGTCGGGGGCGCGTGGGGTGGCGGCCGTGGGACCGCCTGTCATGATCTCGTTCCTGGGTGCTCTGCTCTTCGTCGTCGAGGCGCTGGTGGCCGACCTGCTGGCGCGGCCGTTCGATTCCGCTGATCGCCGATGAGCTTGGCGTCTCACCCCGGTCGCTGCGCAACTGGGTCCGCCAAGGCGACGTCGACGCCGGCCGCGCCGAGGGCCTGACCACGGATGAGCGCGAGGAGCTGCGCCGGCTGCGGCGCTCGCCCACCGTCGCGGCCGCATTGCGGCGCGCGTGGCTGACGCGCGCGATCAGCCGGCGCGAGTACGAGCGCCTGCGCGGCGCGTGGTGGCGCGCCAACCGCGACCTGCGCCACCTGGCGGGCGTCCGCCGCGCCGAGCTGGGCGCCGTCGTCGCGATGACCTCGCGCCTGGCCGCGGCGCACCTCCTGACCGCAAGCCGTCTGGAGCCGGTCTTCCTCACGGTCCGACGAAACCGCGAGTTCTGGACCTCGCGGCCGCTGCCGCGCCCGGGCGTGCGCGTCACGTTCCCGCGGGACCCGGTCGTCTTCGAGTACTACGCCGGCCGCGGGCTGGCGATCCAGCCGCTGGCGAGCTTCGGCAGGGCAAACGCGCTGGCGGGCTCGTGCCTGCGGCTCGCCAGCCGCCATCGCTGCCGGCCGGCGGCGCTGCGCCGCCTGCTCGAGCGGATGGTCTCGCTCGGCACGCAGCGCGGCGGCTTTCTCGCCTGGGAGTACCTCGTCCCGTTCGGCGGCGGCGCGCCGCCGTGGATCAGCGCCATGACGCAGGCGACCGGCGCGCAGGCGCTCGCGCGCGGCCGGCGCGCGCTCGGCGACGCGCGCTTCTCACGCGCGGCTCGCGACGCGCTCGGGGCGTTCGAGCGCCCGCCGCCGCTCGGCATCGCCGTCGAGACAGGGCACGGCCGGCGTTACACGATGTACTCCTTCGCGCCACGGCTGCGGATCTACAACGGCGAGCTGCAGGCGCTGATCGGCCTGCGCGACGTGGCGCGAATCTCCGGCAGCCGCCGAGCGCGGCGGCTGTACCTGCGTGGCGAGCCGCTCGCACGGCGCTCCGTGCGCGTCTTCGACACCGGCGCCTGGTCGCTCTACAGCGAGGGCGGCGCGGAGTCGACGCTGAGCTACCACCGGCTCGTCGGGACGTTCCTGCAGAGGATGTGCACCCGCACCGCGAGGCGCACCTACTGCTCGGCGGGCAAGCGCTTTGCGCGCTATGTCCGCGAGCCGCCGCGCCTGCGGGTGCGCGCCCAGCGCAGGCCGCACGTCGGCCGCCGCACCGCCGTCACGTTCACGCTCTCGAAGGTCGCGCACGTGACGGTGCAGGTGCGCGACCGCCGCGGGCGCGTCGCGCTGGCGCGCGCGATGCGCCTGCCGCGCGGGCGCCACCGGCTCGTCTGGGTGGCCAGGCGCAGCGGACGCCACCGCCTGCGGATCGTCGCGATCGGCCCCGCGCGGACGCGCGCCGTGGTGCGGCGCGCGCTGACGGCGAAGGCCCTGCCCAAGAAGAAGGCGAAGAGGAGGCCTTCCGGGGCCGCGGCGAGGCGGCGCGCTCGCGCGCGGGATTCGCAGCGAAGGAGAGAAAGGGCAGCCCGCGGGGTACGGCCAGCAGGTACGGCAGGTGGTCGTCGGCCTCGCGCGCGACCCGCTGCGTCAGACGACCTCCAAGCGGTCACGGAGACCGAGCAGGTGCTTTCCCGCGTCCCGACGAAAGGAAGAGCATGACCGCGTCCAGATCGTGGAAGGCGCCTGCTGGACGGGCGTTCGAGTCAGGTCGCGGCAGTGATACGACGCCGTCGATGTCGACGAAGAGGACCGCTTTCTCGCGCATCCGTCCCGACTTCGTAACCGATCGACCCCCACGGCGCGCTTCGGAGGGGATCGCGCTAGCCTCTCCGGAGCGCTTGATGCACGTCAAGCATTTCCACCGGGCTGTCGATGGTAGGGGTGTCGCCCGGCGCCGAGTCATTCGCTCGACGCACGCGTCGCGCCGATCTTCATGAGCCTTCACCTCGGAATCGTCCTCGCGCTGCTCTGCGCATTCGCCTCGAACCTGGCGTTCCTCTACAAGCACCGCGGCTGCTCGACCGCCTGCACCGTCGACATCCGGCACCCGCTCCGCACGGCGGTCTCGCTGTGGAGCCAGCGCTGGTTTGCGCTCGGCATGCTCGTCGGCCTCGCCGCGTGGCTGCTGCACGTCGCGGCGATCTCGCTCGCCCCGCTTTCGGTCGTCCAGGCGGTCCTGTCGGGCGGGCTCGTCCTGCTCGCCGTGATGGCCGACCGCCTGTTCGGCTTCAGCGTGGGACCGCGGCAGTGGTGGGGCCTGGCGATGACCGGCGTGGGCCTGATCCTGCTCGGGATCACGCTGCCGGCGAGCCACGGCGCCTCCTCCTCCTTCTCGGTGACGGCGATGATCGCCTTCGAGGCCGGCCTCTTCGGTCTCGGCGCCCTGTTCGTCATGGGCAAGCGGCTCGGCGGCCGGGCCGAGCATCACGGCGTCATGCTCGCGGCGGCTGCCGGCATCCTCTTCGGCGTCTGCAACATCGCCGTCAAGGCGCTGACCGGCGTCGTCGGCGACGGCGGCGCGCTCGGCGTGATCCTCAGCCCGTGGATGTGGGTCGCCCTGACGGGCTCCGCCGCCGCCTTCTACGCGTCGGCGCGCTCGCTTCAGGACGGCGATGCGATCCCGGTGATCGCGATCACCGGCACGGCCGCGAACATCGCGACGATCGCCGGCGGCATCGTCGTCTTCGGCGACCCGATCCCCAACGATGCCTTCGGCATCGTGCTGCAGGCGACGGCGTTCGTGCTCGTCATCGTGGCCTCGGCGCTCACGCCGGCCCCCGTGCGCGCCGCACGCGCGGCGTCCGGCGCGCCCGCGCCGGCTGCTTCAGCCGCGTAGCCCCTGCGAGGAGGCGCCGGCTCGCCGGCTCCCTGCGCATCGCGGCGAGCTCGTGGCGTCCAGCCGCGATACGTCGACAATCCCGCGACGAGGTTGTCGGCGATCGTGCCGAGGTCGGACGTCTTCGCCGCCCGAATCGTCAAGGCGTCGCTCAGCGTGCCACGTGATCCTGTCAGGACGGCGGCGTCCGGGCCGAGCGGGGTCGCCGGCGCCGCGCGGTCGGGCCGCGCAGCCGGCGGCAGAGGTCGCGACGCTGCCGCAGCGCACCGAAGCGCCGCAGCGGTCACACTTCGGCGCTGATGAGGCGCCGAGGGATGACCGCTGCCGTGCTCGCGATCGCGCTCGCGGCGCTGCTGTGCGCATCGGCGCCGGCCGCGGAGAAGCCGGCCGCGAACGCCAGGACAGCGCCGATCTCGGGGCCCGGGCTGGAGACGATCCTGCAGGACGACGGCCTGCTCCTGTACCGCCCGGCCGCGGAGGTCCAGGCCGCCGTCGCGCGGATGAAGCAGCTCGGCATCGACCGCGTGCGCATCACGGCGAGCTGGTCGTCGCTCACGCGTGCGCCCGAGTCCGACGTCAAGCCGGCGGGCTTCGACGGGAGCGACCCCGGCGCCTACGAGCAGGCGCGCTGGCAGGGCCTCGACACCGCGATCCGGGCGATCCGCGGCGCCGGCCTCAAGGCGCTCGTCGACATCGGCTTCTGGGCGCCGCACTGGGCCACGAGCGACCCGGCCGGGCCGCGCGCGCGGACCGACGTCGACCCACAGGAGTACGCGGCCTTCGCCCGGGCCGTCGCGCTGCGCTACTCCGGCGCGTTCACGCCGACGGCCGCGGCGCCCGGCGCCGCCGCCGTCCCCGTCGCAGGACGAGAGCGCCATCCGGGAGCTCCTGCAGCCGCTCGTGCCCTTCCCGGTGCCGGTCCCGCCGGTGCAGCGCGCGCGCGCCCGCGCCGCGCAGACCGGCGCCTCGGCGGCGCCGAGCGGGCCGCTGCCGAAGGTCGACCGCTTCATCCTCTGGAACGAGCCCAACCACCCGGGCCTGCTTCTGCCGCAGTGGAAGGCCGACAAGACGACGCCGGCCAGCCCCGCCGTGTACCGCGGGATGCTCCGCGCCGGCTACGCCGCCGTCAAGCAGGTGCGCCCCAGCGCGGTCGTGCTGATCGGGAACACCTCGAGCACCGGCGGCGAGCGCGGCCGCGGCGCCGTCGCGCCGCTCGAGTTCCTGCGCGAGCTCGCCTGCGTCGACGCCAAGCTCAAACCGCGCACGACGCCCGAATGCGCGAACTACACGCGCCTGCCGGGCGACGGCTGGTCGCATCACCCCTACTCGCAGAACGAGCGGCCGTCGCGGGTCAGCAAGCCGAAGACCGAGCGCGGCGACGTGCGCATCGCCGACCTGCCGCAGCTCGCCGCGACGCTCGACAAGCTCGTGCGGATGGGCCGCCTCGCGCCCGCCAACCGCAGGATCTACCTGACGGAGTTCGGCTACGAGACGAAGGGGATCCCCGGCCGCCCCCGCGTCGACGAGCGCCAGCAGGCGCGCTGGCTGACCTGGGCGGAGTACCTCGCCGAGCGCGTGCCGACCGTCAGGTCGTTCGCCCAGTTTCTCCTGCGCGACCAGCCGCCGGCGCCCGTGCGCGTCTCGCAGAGCGACAAGCGCCCCTACGGCGAGTACTCGACCGGGCTGCTGAACGTCGACGGCACGGAGAAGATCGCCGCCAGGTCCTTTCTCGCGGGCCTCTTCGCGCAACTGCAGCCCAAGGGCAAGGTACTGCTCTACGGGCGCCTGCGACTCGGCCCCGGGCGCAAGGTGGTCGTGCTGCAGCGCCGGGTCAGGTCCGGCCGGTGGAAGCAGCTTCGACGCATGAAGGTCGACGGCCGGGCGAGCTTCCAGCGCACGTTCAGCCATCGACGCGGCGCGCAGTACCGGCTCACGTATCCGAGCCCGGCGGGCAAGCGCGCAGCGGGCCTGGCGCTCAAGCCGGTGGCGATCGGCCGCTAATGGTCGCCGAGCGGCGCAGCGCGGGGTTGCTAGCATCACGCCCCGCATGCCTACGACGTCACAGCTTGTCCGCAAGGGCCGCAAGGTGCCCAAGAAGAAGCTCGCCACCCCGGGTCTGAAGTCCGGCAAGGGACGCAAGAAGAAGGTCGCGGCGCCGCAGCGTCGCGGCGTCTGCACGCGCGTCTACACGACGACGCCGAAGAAGCCGAACTCGGCGCTGCGCAAGGTCTGCCGCGTCCGCCTCTCGTCGGGCATCGAGGTGACGGCGTACATCCCTGGTGAGGGACACAACCTGCAAGAGCACTCGATCGTGCTCGTGCGTGGCGGTCGTGTGAAGGACCTTCCGGGTGTGCGTTACAAGGTCATCCGGGCGGCGCTTGACGCCTCCGGCGTCCGCGACCGCAAGCAGGCGCGTTCCAAGTACGGCGCCAAGAAGGAGGGCTAGCCGCAATGCCCCGCAAAGGCCCAGCCCCGAAGCGTCCCGTCATCGCGGACTCCAAGTACGGCAGCCAGCTCGTGACGCAGCTGGTGTCAACGATCATGCTCGACGGAAAGCGTTCGACGGCCGAGAAGATCGTCTACGACGCGTTCGAGCTGATGCGCCAGCGCACGGGAGCTGATCCCGTCACGACGTACAAGCGCGCGCTCGACAACGTCAAACCCCAGCTCGAGGTCAAGTCACGCCGCGTCGGTGGTGCGACCTATCAGGTGCCGATCGAGGTCCGTCAGGGCCGGGGCACGACGCTGGCACTGCGCTGGGTCGCCCAGTACTCCCGCGGCCGGCGCGAACACACGATGGCCGAGCGGCTCGCCAACGAAATCGTCTGGGACGACCGTCCCGTCGGCATTCGCTATGCCACCGAAGACGAGGCGGCGCTGCTTCCCCTGCGCAAGGAACCAAAGCGCGGGGGCACCCTGCGGCTCATCGAAGTACCCGATTGCGATCTCTCCGCGTGCGGCGGCACGCACGTGCCGCGCACAGGCGTCATCGGGATGATTGCCGTGGCCGGCGTGGAGCGCTTCAAGGGCGGGTTGCGTGTGTCATTTGTCTGCGGCGGCCGCGCCCTTG
>JAHWJE010000103.1 GCA_019348575.1 Actinomycetota bacterium
CGCCGCGCTCGTTCCCCTGCACCGCGCGCGCCGCGCCGCGCTCGAAGGGCGCTACGACGACGCCGCGCAGCTGCTCGGCGACGTCGAGAAGACCGTCGAGCGGCTGTCGGCGTCCACGATCCCGATAATGGTGGCCTCGCAGCGGGCCGTGCTGACCTTGCTGCAGAAGGGCCCGCGCGAGATCGGCGAGCTCGTGCGCGCATATGCCGACAGCTCGCCGGCGATGCCGGTCTGGCGGGCCGGCCTGGCTGCCGCGCTCGCCGACGCCGGCCGTCGCGACGAGGCCAAGCTCGAGTTCGACCGCCTCGCCGGCGACGACTTCGCGGCGCTTCCGCGCGACAACCTCTGGCTCACGGCGATGGCGCTGCTGTCCGAGACGATCGCTGCGCTCGACCTGCGCGAGCACGCGATGGACGTGCACCGCCAGCTCGCGCCGTTCGCCGGGCGCAACGTCGTGTCGCCGACGGTCACGTTCCTCGGTCCGGTCGAGATGTGGCTCGGGATCCTCGCGCGCGTCGCCGGGCGCGATGCCGAGGCGCTCGAGCAGCTCGCCGCGGCGCGCGTGCGTGCGACGCGCGACGGCGCGCGCCCGACCGTCGCGCGGATCGACGTCGAGGAGGCGGCGGTGCTCGTGCGCGGCGACGTCGCGGCACGCCGGCGCGCCGCTGAGCTGCTGCAAAGCGCGGCGGCCGCCTGCGAGCAGATGAACCTCGTCAGGATCGGCGAACGTGCGCAGGCGCTGCGCGAGCAGCTGCACGAGGCGCCGCCCGAGGCGCCGCTGCCGCCGCACGGCGCCAGCGCCGCCTCCGGTCAGTCGACGCTGCGGCGGATCGGCGACGTGTGGACGATCGAGCACCGCGGGCGCACGCTGCACGTGAGCGACGGGCGCGGCGTGCGCCTGCTCGCGCTGCTGCTCGAGCGGCCGAACACGGAGGTGCACAGCCTCGAGCTCGTCGCCGCGCTCGAGGGATCGGCGGCGACCGGGCCGGGCGTCGGGCACTCCGGCGGGCAGGAGACCGGCGGGCGCTTCGGGCTGCAGGGCGGCAGCGGCGCGCCGCTGGACGCCAAGGCGAAGGGCGACTACCGCGAGCGCATCGCCGCGCTCGAGGCGCAGCTCGCCGCGGCACGGGCACGGCGCGACAAGAGCGCCGTGAAGAAGCTGGCGGGGGAGCTCGAGTTCATGCGCGCCGAGCTGGCGCGGGCGACGGGGATCGGAGGCCGCGACCGCGACCAGGGCTCGCACGCCGAGCGCGCGCGCGTCAACGTCACGCGCGCGATCCGCGCGACGCTGAAGCGGATCGCGGGCTACGACGAGCAGCTGGGCGCCGAGCTCGAGCGCTGCGTCCGCACGGGCGCGTACTGCGTCTACGCGCCCGACCCCGAGCGCCCGCTGCGCTGGGCCGTGCGGCGCTGACGGCGGCGGGCAGAACGATCGTTCTACTGCGCGGAACGCCGTGCGGGCTTGCCGATGTACGACGTTCATCCGTTCGTCACGCCCAGAGGGCAATGAACGCTGCCGAGCACACCTTCCTGTTCGCCGACGTCGTCGGCTACACCGCCTTCACCGAGCGCGTCGGCGACGAGGCGGCGGCGGATGTCGCGGTGGCGTTCCAGACGGCGGCCGCGCACGTCGCCGAGGAGTGCGGCTGCGAGGTCGTCAAGAGCCTCGGCGACGCGGTGATGATCCGCGGCGACGACGCGGCGCGCGTCGTGGCGCTGGCGCTGCGGCTGCGGCGCGAGCTCGCCGACGAGGGCTGGTGCCCGCCGCTGCGGATCGGCGTGCACTCCGGAAGCGCGGTGCAGCGCGGCGCAGACTGGTACGGCTCGACCGTGAACGTCGCCGCGCGGATCACCGAGGCGGCCGACGCCGGCGAGATCCTGCTGAGCCTCACGACGCGCGAGCTGATCGCCCGCGCCGGCGTCACGATCGCCGATCGCGGCGCACGGAGCTTCAAGAACGTGACCGCTCCGCTGGCGCTGTTCGCGGCGGCGGCGTGAGCCGAGCTGGGCCGGGAACGAAGAAAGGGCGCCACGGGGGAAGGGGCGCCCTTTCCTCGGTCTGACCACCACGAAGAAAGGGCGCCACGGGGAAGAGGCGCCCTTTCTTGCGTAGGCGAGGTTCCGCAACCACGGGAACCTCGGGTGATCCGGGTGGCTTGTCCTTGCCTGTCGTCAGCAGCTTGGCGTTAGGAGCAAGCGAACGGTGTTCAATCGCATGGAACAAGCGAGCGCCAACGCGCCAGGTTCGTCAGCGGCCGATCCTCTCGGCCGCGGGCTTCTCCTCGCGGTCCTCGGCGCGGCCCTCGCCGGCCTTCGGGGCCTTGCGCCGGACGATCTCGCACGAGCCCTTGGGGTTCTGCGGCGTCGCGTCGGTGATCACGTCGACGCCGTCGAGCAGCGCGCGATCGACCCCGGCACCGCACGTGATCCTGTCGGCCTCGCCGTCGCGGGTGCGCAAGACGTCGTCGCCGTTGCCCCCGTCGAGCGCGTCGGCGAGCGTGTCGGTCGCGCCGTTGATGCCGGGCGTCACGTCGGCCCGCGCGAGCGCCCACAGGACGTCGTCGCCCTCGCCGCCGCTCGAGACGTCGACGCCGCGGTTGGCGAAGATCGTGTCGTCGCCCGCGCCGCCGTCCTGGACGTCCTCGCCGCTGCCGCCGGACATCCGGTCGCGCCCGTTCTCGCCGGCGAGCTGGTCGTCGCCGGAGCCGCCGGACATGCGATCGGCCGAGTCGCCGCCCCGGAGCGCGTCGTTGCCCGCGCCGCCGAACATCCGATCGAAGGACGTCAGGTCGCCGGCTGCGTTGGCGTCGCCGACGATCGCGTCGTCGCCGGGGCCGCCGTTGAGCCAGTCGTTGCCGGCGACGCCTCTGATCGCGTCGTTGCCCGCGCCGCCGAAGACGCGGTCGTTGCCGGCGCCGCCGATCAGCTGGTCGGGCCCACCGAGGCCGCGGATGCGGTCGTTGCCCCCGTTGCCGTCGATCGTGTCGGCGAGGCCGGTCCCGCGCAGGTGCTCGCTCCTGGGGCCGCCGTCGATCGTCGCGGCGAGCGCGGTGGCGGGAACGAGCAGGCCGACGGCGGCGACGGCTGCGACAAGCTGGGTCCTGGTGATGTCCATGGGCTCCGTCCTCCGGTTGCGTGCTGCGCGTACTCTGCGCGGCCGGAGCGTCTTCTGAGTGCTGCTCTCACGGATCCCTCACCGCTGGTGAGAAGTCGATGAGAGCGACCGCTACGGTGGACTCTCTGGCGCGCGCTGCGTCATCGTCCAGCCCATGACCTCTCGCCACGTGATCGTCGCTCTTCTCGTCGCCGCGATCGCGGGCGCCTCGCCGGCGTTCGCGGCGGGGCTGAGGGGAGGCCCTGGGCCTGATCGGATCGTCGGGACGCCGGGGTCCGACAGGATCAGCGGCCGCGGCGGAGACGACAGGCTCTACGGCGGCGCGGGCAACGACCGGATCCACGGCGGCACGGGCAACGACCTGCTGACCGGCGATGCCGGCAACGACGTGCTCGTCGGCGGCGCGGGCGCCGACGCGCTGCTCGGCGGCGCCGGCAGGGACCGGATCGACGCCAGGGGCGGCCCCGGCGACCTCGTCGAGGCCGGCGACGGGCACGACACGATCCGCGCCGCGGACGGAGCGCGCGACCACATCGGCTGCGGCAAGGGCCGCGACCGCGTGGTCGCCGACGCCGGCGACCGGGTCGCGCGCGACTGCGAGGTCGTCTCGCGCGGATGAACGAGCCCGCCCGACCCGGCGGGCCGGTCGTGCTGCTCGTCGACGACGACGCGGCGATCCGTCGCGCGGTCGGCGCCGGCCTGGAGCTCGAGGGCTTTCGCGTCGTGCGGGCCTCGGGCGGGCGCGCTGCGCTGGCGGCGATCGAGTCGGTCTCGCCGTCGGTGATCCTGCTCGACCTCGCGATGCCCGACCTCGACGGCCTCGACGTCCTGCGCCGGCTGCGCGCGGCCGGCGACGACGTGCCGGTCTGCGTGCTCTCGGCGCGCGACGACGTCGACGACCGCGTGCGCGGGCTGCAGGCGGGCGCCGACGACTACGTCGTCAAGCCGTTCTCGCTGGAGGAGGTGACGGCGCGGCTGCACGCGCTGCTGCGCCGCCGTCCGGCGACGCCCGAGGCGGTGCTGACGGTCGGCGACGTCGCGCTCGACCCGCGCTCGCACAGCGCGCAGCGCGGCGGGCGCGACCTCGGCCTCACGCGGCGCGAGTTCGACCTGCTGCACCTCTTCATGCGCCACCCCGGCGAGGTGCTCGACCGCGCGCGCCTGCACGAGGAGGTGTGGGGCTACTCGTTCGACCCGGGCACGAACATCGCCGACGTCTTCGTCGGCTACCTGCGGCGCAAGCTCGAGGCCGGCGGCGAGCCGCGCGTGCTGCAGACGGTGCGCGGCATCGGCTTCATCCTGCAGGTCTAACCTTGCTTGCGTCGTGCGCAGTCTCCGCGGTCGCCTCACGCTCGGCATCACGCTCGTGGTGGCCGTCGTGCTCGCCGGCGCCGGGGTCGTCGTGTCGCGCTACGTCGACCGCTCCGAGCGCGCGGCGCTCGACGACCGCCTGAAGCGCACGGCCGAGCTGTCGCGCGAGACGGCGCTGGCGGCGGTCCAGCGCGAGCTGCCGACGAACGACAGGCGGCTGGACAACGTCCTGTCGGCGACGGGCACGTCGCTTCGCCTGCTGCTCGACCGCAGGCCGCTGCTCACCTCGGGCCAGGAGCTGCCGCCGGGGCGCCCGGCGCCGCGCACCGGGCTGCACACCTTCGAGGTCGGCGGCGAGCGCTACCGCTCCTACGCGATCAGCCTCGACGCGCTCGGCGGCCTCGCGCGGCTGGAGGTCACGACCCGGCTGCGCCCGGTCGAGCGCAAGCTGTCCGAGCTCAACCGGCGGCTGCTCGGCTTCGGCGCCGCGGCGCTGCTCGTCGCGGCGCTCGGCGTCTGGTTCGCCGCCGACCTGCTCCTGCGTCCGCTGCGGCGCCTGCGCGCGGCGACGGCGGGGATCGCCTCGACCGAGGACCTCGACCGCCGGGTGCGCGGCGACGACGGCCCCGCCGAGCTGCGCTCGCTGGCGGCGAGCTTCAACGAGATGCTCGCCCGCCTGGGGCGCTCGGCGGCCGACCGCGAGCGGGCGCTCGCCGCGACGCGCCGCTTCACCGCCGACGCCGGACACGAGCTGCGCACGCCGCTGACGAGCGTGCAGGCGAACCTGTCGGCGATCAGCCGCCATCCCGAGATGTCGCCGGCGCAGCGCGCCGGGATGGTCGCCGACGCGCTGGCCGAGAACCGCCGGCTCGCCGAGCTGCTGGAGGGGCTGCAGGCGCTGGCGCGCGGTGACGCGGCGCCGGTCGAGCACTGCGACGTCGAGCTGGCCGACCTCGTCGGCGTCGCGCTGGCGGCGGCGCGCGAGCGCCATCCGGCGGTGACGTGGTCGTGCGACCTGCCCGAGCAGCCCGTCGTGCTGCGCGGCTGGGAGCCCGGCCTGCGGATGCTCGTCGACAACCTGATCGAGAACGCCGCGCGCCACGGCGGCGGCGCGGTCTCGGTCACGCTGACGGCCAACGGCGGTCCGGCGCTGTTCGTCGACGACGACGGCCACGGTGTCGCGGAGGCCGACCGCGAGCGGATCTTCGAGCCGTTCGTGCGCGCCAACGGCACGACGGCGCCGGGCTCGGGCCTCGGCCTCGCGCTCGTCAGCCAGCAGGTGCGCGCGCACGGCGCGACGGTCCGCGTCGGCGAGTCGCCGCTGGGCGGCGCGCGGTTCGACGTGCGGTTCTGAGCACTAGCCTCAGCGTCGGGTGCGATCTCGGATCTCGATCGGCGGGCTCGCGGCCGCGGCGGCCGCGCTTGTCGGCGCCGTCGCGCTCACCGGGTGCGTGGCGCAGGATCCTGATCCCGCGCCGGCGCCGTCGCTGCGGCCCGTGCGCCTGCAGATCACGGCCCCGGCCGACCAGGCGATCGTGCGCGGCGACACCGTCGACGTGCGCGGGCGCGTGACGCCCGCGGTCGCGCAGGTGACGGTCCTCGGGCGCCCGGCGCTCGTCACGCAGGGGCGCTTCAGCGCCGTCGTTCCGCTCGAGCCGGGCGTCAACGTCCTCGACGTGATCGCGACCGCGCCGCGCCGCAAGCCCGCGCTGACGGCGCTGCGCGTGACGCGCGACGTGCTCGTGACGGTCCCGCAGCTCGCGGGCGTCGAGCAGGACGAGCTCGAGGGCGTGCTCGAGCCGCTCGGGCTGCGCGCCGAGGTGCAGCGCGGCGGCGGCATCCTCGACCTGCTGCGCCCCGGCGAGCCCGCCGTCTGCGCGCAGGACCCCGAGCCGGGGACGCGGGTGCGGCGCGGGCGCAGCGTGCGGGTGGTCGTGGCGAAGCGCT
>JAHWJE010000104.1 GCA_019348575.1 Actinomycetota bacterium
GCGGTGCTCGGCGAGGACGCTGCGCAGCAGCGTGCCGCCGCGCCGTCCGTTCGCGCGCGCGAGCACGTCGTCGAGCGTGCTGATGTCGAGCAGCTCCCGTTGCTCTGCGGTCGGCGGCTCGATCGACCTCGCGCCGCGCTGCGTGCTCGGCGATGTCGAGCAGCGTGCGGGCGAGCGTCGTGCAGGGGATGCTGTCGAGACGGTGACGTCAGCGGCGCTGAGCGTGGCGCCGCTGTGCACGCGGATGCCGTCCCGCGTTCGTCCCCTCGACCCCTCTGCGGTGACGTCGACGAGCCTGCGAACGCCCAGCCCGAGGTCGAGCAGGACGCTCGCAGACCAGTGCGACGCGACGGCGTGCGCCCCGCACGCCAACACCGCGGCCATGAAGCGGCCGTTGCGCGTCAGCCCGGCGTGACCGACGCTGAACACGCCGCGGTGCACGCGGTGAAGTCGCCCGCTCGCGACGCGGCTGCGGGTCGCGCTCGCGCTCAACCCGAGCTCGACCAGTTGGCGACCGGCGACGACGCCGTGCTGTCCTGGCGCCAGCTCGGCGAGGGCTCGATCGAGGGGGTCTTGCGAGTTGCGTCCAGCAGATGGACGTTTTCCGCACGACCCCTCCATCCCCGGCGATCCTCGCGGCGGACACGTGACAAGACAACGCGCGCGTGTGCCAAGAGACGCGCGCAACGCGCCCAACTTCCGGGACCGGCGCGGGCCGCCGCGCGCTCAGCGGTCGCGCAGCTGGCGCAGCACGTACTGCAGGATCCCGCCGTGGCGGAAGTACTCCGCCTCCTGCGGCGTGTCGATCCGCACGCGCGCCTTGAACTCGCGGTCGCCGGCGCGCACGGTCACCTCCGCCGGCACCGGCTGGCCCGCGTTCATCGCGTCGGCGAGGCCGGTGATCGAGAACAGCTCGTCGCCGTGCAGCCCGAGGTCGGCGGCGGGAGCCGGCAGCTGCAGCGGCAGCACGCCCATCCCGATGAGGTTGGAGCGATGGATGCGCTCGAAGGACTGCGCCAGCACCGCGCGGACGCCCAGCAGGCGCGTGCCCTTGGCCGCCCAGTCGCGCGACGAGCCCGAGCCGTACTCGCTGCCGGCCAGCACCACGAGCGGCGTGCCCTCCTCGAGGTAGGCCAGCGACGCCTCGTAGATCGACATCTGCTGCGGCTCGCGATCGGCGCTGAACCGCAGCGTCACGCCGCCCTCGGGGAGCTCGCCCCCACCCCCCAGCAGGTTGCGCAGGCGGATGTTCGCGAACGTCCCTCGCACCATCACCTCGTGGTTGCCGCGCCGCGCGCCGTAGGAGTTGAAGTCCCGTGGCTTGACGCCGTGCTCCTGCAGGTACAGCCCCGCCGGCGAGTCGGGCTTGATCGAGCCGGCGGGCGAGATGTGATCGGTCGTGACCGAGTCGCCGAGCAGCACGAGCACGCGCGCCCCGACGATGTCCTCGACCGCCGGAGGCTCGGCCGGCATGCCCTGGAAGTACGGCGGCAGGTGCACGTACGTCGAGCGCTCGTCCCACGCGAAGCGGTCGCCGGTCGGCACCTGCAGCGAGTTCCAGCGCTCGTCGCCGGCGAAGACGTCGTCGTAGGAGGAGCGGAACATCTCGGAGCGCACCGCGCGCTCGACGGTCTCGCCGACCTCCTGGCTGGACGGCCACAGGTCGCGCAGGTAGACGTCGTTGCCCTCGCGATCCTGGCCGATCGGGTCGTTGACGATGTCGGCGTCCATCGAACCGGCCAGCGCGTAGGCGACCACCAGCGGCGGCGAGGCGAGGTAGTTCATCTTCACGTCGGGGTTGATCCGGCCCTCGAAGTTGCGGTTGCCCGAGAGCACCGAGACGACCGCGAGGTCGTTCTCGCCGATCGCCTCGGACACCGCGCGCGGCAGCGGACCGGAGTTGCCGATGCAGGTCGTGCAGCCGTAGCCGACGAGGTGGAATCCGAGCGCCTCGAGGTCGTCGGTCAGCCCGGCGTGGTCGAGGTACTGCGTCACGACCTTCGACCCCGGCGCCAGCGACGTCTTGACCCACGGCTTGCTCGTCAGGCCGCGCGCGACGGCGTTGCGGGCCAGCAGCCCGGCGGCGAGCATCACCGACGGGTTGGAGGTGTTCGTGCAGCTCGTGATCGCGGCGATCACGACGCGCCCGTGATCGAGGTCGGTCTGGGTCCCGTCATCCAATGTGATCGAGACGCGATCGTCGGCGCGCTCGGCCAGTCGCGCGGCCGCGATCGCCTCGGCGTGCTCGGCGTCCGTCGCATGCTCGGGCGGCCGGATTCCCTTGCGACTCGTGTAGGTCGGCGGGTCGGACGCCGGGAACGAGAGCGCGTCGAACTCGATCGTGTCGCCGCCGTCGGCGTCCTCGCCGGCGCCGGCGCCGTCCGGCAGGAAATCCGTCAGGGCGATCCGAAACGCCGCCTGCGCCTCGTCGAGGGCGACGCGGTCCTGCGGGCGGCGCGGTCCGGCGAGCGAGGGAACGACCTCCCCGAGGTCGAGCTCGATCGTGTCGGAGTAGAGCGGCTCCGGCGAGCTCTCGTCGTGCCACAGCCCCTGCTCGCGGGCGTATGCCTCGACGAGCTCGATGCGCTCCTGCGGCCGCCCGGAGAAGCTCAGGTAACGGATCGTCTCGGCGTCGATCGGGAACATCGCGCAGGTCGAGCCGAACTCCGGGCTCATGTTGCCGATCGTCGCGCGGTCGGCGAGCGGCAGCGACGCCAGACCGCGGCCGTGGAACTCGACGAACGTCCCGACGACGCCGCGCTCGCGCAGCATCTCGGTGACCGTCAGCACGAGGTCGGTGGCCGTCGCCCCCTCCGGCAGCACGCCGTGCAGCCTGAAGCCGATGACCTGCGGGATCAGCATCGGCATCGGCTGGCCGAGCATCGCGGCCTCGGCCTCGATCCCGCCCACGCCCCAGCCGAGCACGCCGAGGCCGTTGATCATCGTCGTGTGCGAATCGGTCCCGACGAGCGTGTCGGGGTAGGCGAGCGGCGGCCTCGACGCGTCGCTCTCGTCGACGAACACGACGCGCGAGAGGTACTCGAGGTTGACCTGGTGCACGATGCCGGTGTCGGGTGGGACGACGGCGAAGTTGTCGAACGCGTTCTGGCCCCAGCGCAGGAACGCATAGCGCTCCTGGTTGCGCTCGAACTCGCGCTGCGCGTTGCGGGTGAACGCGTCGCGGCTGCCGAAGCTGTCGACCTGCACGGAGTGGTCGATGACGAGCTCGGCCGGCACGAGCGGGTTGATCATCGCTGGGTCGCCGCCCATCTCGGCCATCGCGTCGCGCATCGCGGCGAGGTCGACGATCGCCGGCACGCCGGTGAAGTCCTGCATCACCACGCGCGCGGGCGTGAACGCGATCTCCTGCGACGGCGTCGCGGCCGGATCCCAGCCCGCGAGCGCCTCGATGTCGGCCGCGGTCACCGATCCGTTGCCCTCCGTGCGCAGCAGGTTCTCGAGCAGGACCTTCAGCGAGAACGGCAGGCGCGCGATGTCGAACCGCGAGGCGAGGGCGTCGAGGCGGAAGATCTCGACCGTGCGCGCTCCGACCTTCAGAGTGCTGCGGGCATCGAAGCTGTTGGTGGACAAGCGGGCTCTCCGGAGGGGGAAGGACGGGCGCGGCCGGCTGGATGCATCCCGCAGCGAGCGCACGACGAATCCCTCAGTGTGGCAGCCCCGCAGCACTCGCGCCGGTCGGTCGCCCACGCCGCCGTCAGCGAGTCCGTCTGCGTGAAGAAGCCCGCCGGCGGGGCGATGGTACGCAGGCTCGTCGTCTATCCTGGTCGCAGGGGAAAATTGTGCGTGCTGTGGGGATGAGCGACCGGCTCAGTCCGCGCCTCTTCGGGCGCGGACGGGAGTTCGCGCAGCTCGACATGAGCCTCGAGCGCGCCCTCGCCGGTCGCGGCCAGCTGATCCTGCTGACGGGCGAGCCGGGCATCGGCAAGACCGCGCTCGCGCGCGAGTTCGTCGAGCACGCCGTGGCGCGCGGCGCCGCAGCGGCACTGGGCAGCTGCTGGGACGGCGGCGGCGCGCCTGCCTACTGGCCGTGGGTGCAGGTGGGGCGCGTGCTCAGCCGGCGCGTCGACCTCGGCGCGCTGCGCGACGCGCTCGGCGCGGGCGCCCCCTGGATCGCCGGCCTGCTGCCCGAGCTGAGCGCCGCGCTCGGCCCCCCCGCCGAGGCTTCCGAGCTCGATTCCGACCAGGCCCGCTTCCGCCTCTTCGATGCGCTCGCGACGCTGCTGGCGACCGTCGCCGAGCAGCGCCCGCTCGTCGTCGTGCTCGACGACCTGCACTGGGCGGACGCCTCCTCGCTGCTCGCGCTGGAGTTCGTGGCGCGCGCGCTGCCCGAGATCCCGCTGCTTGCGATCGCCGCCTACCGCCACGCCGAAGCGCATGCGCGCGCCGACCTCGCCGCTCCGCTCGGCGGTCTCGCGCGGGCGGCGACGCGCCTGCCGCTCGAGGGTCTCGGCCGCGACGAGGTCGGCCTGCTGGCGCAGGCGCGGGCGCGCGGCCTGCGCGGGGACGAGGCAGCGCCGATCCCGCCGCAGCTCGTCACAGCCGTCCACCAGGCCAGCGCCGGCAACCCGTTCTTCGCGGACGAGCTCGTACAGCTGCTCGTCTCCCAGGGGCGCCTGCACGACGACAGCGCCGCCGAGCGCCCGCTGCCGCTGCCCGCCGGCGTGCGCGACGCGATCCGCCGGCGCCTGGATCCGCTCGAGCCCTCCGTGCAGCAGGCGCTCGCCGCGGCCGCGGTGATCGGCGGAGAGTTCGGCCTGCACACGCTGGCCGCCGTGCTCGGCGAGGCGCCCGGCACCGTGCTTGACCGGCTCGAGGTGCCGCTGCGCAGCGGGATCGTCAACGCCCGGCGCGACGCCGGGCGCTACGCGTTCGCGCACGCGCTCGTGCGCGACACGCTGCTGGAGAGCCTCGGCGCGACGCGCCGCGCACGCCTGCACCGGGCGGCCGCCGAGGCGCTCGAGGAGGCCTACGGCGACGACCTCGAGCAGCACCTCGCCGAGATCGCGCACCACTACCTGCAGGCCGCGACCGAGGGCGGCGCCGAACGGGCGGTCGACTACGCCGCGCGCGCCGCCCAGCGCGCCGTCGGCCAGTTCGTCGGCGTCTTCTCCAACCCGACGGTCACCTGGGAGGACCTGCGCTTCCTGCGCGAGACGACCCGGCTGCCGATCCTGCTCAAGGGCGTCCTGCACCCCGACGACGCCCGCGCCGCCGCGCTGGTCGACTGGGACTTCGACGGCCGGCTGGACGTGTGGCTCACCAACCGCAACGCCCCGCGCCTGCGCCTCATGCGCAACCTCGCCGGCGACGGCCACCACTTCCTGGCCCTCAAGCTGCGCGGCACCAAGTCCAACCGCGACGGCGTCGGCGCGCGGGTCGAGGTGTATGCGGGTGAGAAGGGCGATCAGCGGTTCATCCAGACGCTACGCGCCGGCAACGGCTTTTTGGCGCAGTCGAGCAAGTGGGTCCACTTTGGGCTGGGCGAGGAGTCGGCGGTGAAGCGGGTCGTCGTCGTCGCCTTCGAGGGGTTCCAGTCGCTCGACGTGAGCGGACCCGTCGAGGTGCTGGCTCGGGGTGGCGAGCTGGCGGGTGACCCGTACGCCACCACGGTCGTCACCGTTTCCGGCGCGCCGGTGACGGCGTCACCGAGCGGGCTGCGGCTGCTGCCCGACGCGGCCATCGCCGATGTGCGGGCGCCCGTCGACACGCTCGTCGTCGCCGGCGGCGTTGCGAACGAAGACCGTGCGGCGCGACAGGACGGTCTCGGCAACTGGCGGACCGCCCCCCGGGTCGGTGTGCAGCAGCATCCAGTCCCCGACCGTGGGCGCCTCCAGCGGGTCCGAGACCCTGCGGAACCGCGCGTGCTGCCGCGCGCGTTGCGAGCCCTCGGCCGTCTCGACGGTCAACCAGCCGCCGCGGTCGATGCGGCTGACCCTGCCCGGCCACACACCCTGCCGTGCAGAATGCGTGTAGGCGTCGGCGAAGTCGGGGCCCCAACCCAGGCCCCGGAGCACGTCGTCGTCAAGCATGTCCGCCACGGCGCCGCAGGCTACCGGCCGACCGCCGTGGCTAGGCTGGCCGTCCCATGACTGAGCCACCCTTGTTCCGTGGCGCCGGCGTCGCGCTGCTGACGTTGTTCGACGCCGACGGGGCCGTTCTCGTCGACGAGACGAAGCTCGACCTCCGGAAGTGGTTTTCCAATGGATCCGGGCCGGGCCTTCTCGGTCATTCGGTTCGAAGCAAGCGTGGGGGCAGTCTCGGTCAGTCCGTAGCCCTCCCAGATGTCGACGCCGAAGATGCTCTTGAAATCTCTGAGGACGTCCGGGGCAAGAGGAGCTGCGCC
>JAHWJE010000105.1 GCA_019348575.1 Actinomycetota bacterium
GATTGCCTCAGGCGAGGAAATCGAGCGCGCTCTCTCACAAGCCCGTCAGGGGCTCCTGAAGTTTGGACTGCTCGAATGACGCTGGCGGTCGAACGACTGACTGGGCTGCCGCTGCTTGTCGTGTTAGGAACACACGCCATTCAGAAAGCTCAGCATCCCGATGACAGCTATTCCACGTTTGAGAGTGACACCGCTACGACCGCCGGGCATCCGCGCCGAGCGCGCCGCCCGATCCGACCGCACCCGCGGGCACCCTTGCCGAGATGAGCCACGAGCACTCCGAGCCTCCGCTCGACGACCGCTTCGACGGCCTCGAGCGGCGTGCGCTGCCCGGCGGGCTGACGCTGATCGTCGCCTCCACCCGCCGATCGCGGATGCGCGGCCTCGCCAAGCTCGACGCGCTGCCCGCGGACCACGGTTTGCTGCTGGCTCCCTGCCGCTCCGTGCAAACGGTGACGATGCGCTTCGCGCTGGACCTCGTCTGGCTCGACGCGGACGGGCGGCCCGTGCGCCTCGACGAGGACGTCGCACCGCGGCGCATGCGCACGTGCCTGCGCGCTCGCTCGGTGATCGAGACGGCCGCGGGCGGCGGGCCGCGCTTTCGCGCCGCGCTGCGATCGGGCTGAGTCGTGCGGTCGCGATTCGGGCGGTCGTGCGCCCGTCGACCATCTAGGCTGGCGGGCCGATGCCCGAGGCTCCGTCCACCGCGATCCTCTCGGTCGGCTACGACCTTCCACGGCTCGTCCAGGGCGCTGCGCCGGTCCACACCTTCTCCGAGGCGCTGGACCGCGACGACCTCCAAGGAGCGACGGAGGCGATCGCCGCCGCGCTGCGACGCAACGATCACGCGCTCGTCGTCTATCCCGAGTGGCTCGCGGAACCGACGCTGCGCCGGCTGGAGACGATCCGCGCCGTCCTGGCGACGGACCGCCTCGCGCTGCACTGCTCCGCCCTTCCCCCGCTCGCCGGCGGGGTCCTCTGCAACCTCGCGTCGGCGCTCACGGCGCAGCTCGCGCCGGCCGGGCAGCTCGTCGCGGCGCTGCGCGACCTCGAGCGCGAGCTCGTCGTCGTCTCCTGGCTGAGCAGCGTCACCGGGCTGAAGCAGCCCGCGCCGTCGCTGCTGCAGCACCTCGGCTCGCTGTCGCCGCGCAGCTCCTACGCCGTCGTGCTGCAGCCCGAGCACGCCGTCCTGCGCAGCGGCCGTGCGGAGCGGGGCCTCCCGCTGAGAACCGCGCGCCGTCCGATGGAGCTGGTCGTCGCCGCGCGCGCGGGCGAGGACACGTCGTGGCTGACGGAGATCCTGACCGCGGCGCTCGGCAGGCTGCCGATCCGCTCGGTGGCGGCGCCCCGCCACGCCGCGCAGTGGTGGGGCACCTCCCGCGTCGCCGAGGCCGTCGCCTACCCGACCGACCTGCCGCAGCTCGCCCGCGAGCTGGCAGACGGCCATCGCCTGCGCCTGTGCGGGTGGTGCTCGGCGGCGATCGCCTCGACGCCGTGCCCGTTCTGCCGCGGCGCCGAGCAGCCGCTCGAGCCCGTGCCGGCGGGCGACGGCCAGGCGCCGGCGACACCCTGAAACCTCGCGCCGGCGCTCTCTGTGTGCTATTGAACCGGACGGATGGGGAACGGTTAGCGGAGGGGTGCCATGAATCCGCGTCAGCGCAAGGGAGTGCTGCTGCTCATCCTCGCGGCGGTCGGCGCGATCGGCGTCTTCGTCGCCGTGTCCAGCTACGTGGCGAGCGTGCGCGAGCAGGTCAGCCCGACAACCGTCGCGCTGCGGCTCACGCGCGACGTCCCCGCGCAGGCGAACATCACCCGCGACAGCTATGACGCGGTGGAGATCCCGCGCCGCTGGGCTCCTCGCGGTGCGCTGCTGCAGGAGTCCGACCTCGCGGGCCAGGTGGCGGCCGCCGAGCTCACGCGCGGGGCGTTCCTGCAGAGCGGGATGATCGAGCCCGAGCCGCAGCTCGCGCCCGGTCAGCGCGAGCTTGCGATCCTCGTCGACGCCGAGACCGGCGTCGCCGGCAAGGTCGGCCCCGGCTCGATCGTCGACATCACCGCGACGTTCGGTGGAAACGGCGAGCAACAGGTGCCCGAGTCGCAGATCGTCGTCAACAACGCGCGCGTCATCGAGGTCGGACAACCGCGCGTCGAGGGCGGCGATCCGCGCGACGGTCGCCAGCTCGACCCGACGCAGGTGGTGCCGATCACCTTCGCCCTGTCGGTCCGCGACACGCTGATCCTCGCCTACGCCGAGAGCTTCGCGGAGGAGGTTCGCCTGGCGCTCGTGCGCAAGGGCGACGACACGCGTGTTCCCCGTGCTAAGCGCCGCTTCACGCTGCGTCCCGGTACCGTCGCCGGCGCCCGACGATGATGATCACGCGCGCCGTCGTCGCGACGCCGGACCGCGCGCTCGCGGCGCAGATCGTCGCGCTCGCCGAGGAGTCCTCGCAGCTCGAGGTCGCGGCGAGCACCGCCGACGCGATCGAGCTGACGCAGCTGCTGCGCCACGGCGACCTCGACGTGGCGTTCCTGCACGAGGAGCTCGGGCCGCTGCCCGCGATCGACCTCGCGCGCGAGCTGTCGGCATCGTTTCCCGATGTCGGCCTGATCCTGCTCGTGCGCGAGGAGACGACGGAGCTGCTGCGCGCGGCGCTGGGCGCGGGCGTGCGCGCGGTCCTGCAGATCCCGCCGGCGTTCGAGGCGCTCGACAGCGCCACCCGCGACGCCGCCGACTGGTCGCGCTCGGTGCGCGGGCGGCTGCGCGGCGCGCAGGCCGAGCGCGAGGGGCTGGTCGGCATCGGCGGCACGATGGTCGCCGTCGCCGGCGCCAAGGGCGGCGTGGGCGCGAGCACGGTCGCCGTGCACCTCGCGCTCGCCATCGCCCGCGGCCGGATGCCCGGCGCGGTCTGCCTTGCCGACCTCGACCTGCAGGCCGGCGACCTGCGCCTGCTGCTCGACCTGCCCTACCGGCGCAGCATCGTGGACCTCGTCGGCCTCGGCGAGGACCTCTCCGGCCGCCAGGTCGACGAGACGCTCTACCCGCACCCCAGCGGGCTGCGGGTCCTGCTCGCCCCCGAGCTCGGCGAGCAGGGCGAGGACGTCCGCGCGGCCGCCGCGCGCCAGGTGCTCGCCGCGCTGAAGTTCCGCCACGAGGTCGTCGTCGTCGACGTCGGCGCGGTCGTCACGGAGGCCAGCGCGCTGGCGATCGAGCTCGCCGACCAGGTGCTCGTCGTCACCACGCCGGACGTCCCCGCCCTGCGCGCCGCCAACCGCGCCCGCAGCCTCTGGGAGCGCCTCCAGATCCGCGCCGCCGGCGTGACCGCCGTCATCAACCGGGCGAGCAAGGACTCCGAGATCCAGCCCGACATGGTTCGCCGAACGCTGGAGATGCCCGTCGCCGAGACGGTGCTGCCGTCCGGCTTCCGCGCGCTGGAGGCGCCGCTGAACACCGGTGTGGCCGAGCGCCTTCAGGGCCCGCTCGCCGACGCGTTCGCCAGGCTCAGCCGCGAGCTGCTCGACGAGCCCGAGCCCGGGCGCGAGCCGCGCCGGCGCCGCTCGGCTGCGACCGTCCTGGCCGCCGACGAGTCCGGTCAGGCCGCGACGGAGACGACCGCGCTGATCCTCATCATCGCGATCTGCCTGCTCGGCGTCTGGCAGATGGTCCTCGTCGGCTACACCTACGTCGTCGGCGGACATGCCGCCCGCGAGGCATCGCGCGTGATGGCCGTGGGCGAGGACGAGGACGCGATCAGGCAGGCCGCCAGGGAGGACGTCCGCGGCGCCTGGCGCGACGGGATGCGCGTGACGGTCCGCCAGGACGACGCGGAGGTGGCCGTCCGCCTGAAGGTCCCGGCGATCGTCCCCGGCGGCGTGGACACCTTCGCGATCACGTCGACCGCGGGCACGGTCGTCGAGGACCGGCCGTTGCACGAGGACGACACGTGAGCGCCGGCCGCACGAGCGGCCGCGGCGAGCGCGGCCAGGCGTCGGTCGAGCTCATCGGGATGCTGCCGTTCCTGGTGCTGGCGGCGCTGCTGGTCTGGCAGCTGCTGCTCGTCGGCTACGCCGCGACGTCGGCCGAGAACGCCGCCCGCGCCGCCAGCCGCGTCGAGGCGCGCGGCGGGGACGGCAAGAAGGCCGCCGAGCGCGTCGTCGGCTCGCCGCTGCGCAAGGACATCAGGACCGAGCTGGACGGCGAGAGGGCGGTGGTGCGCGTGCGCGTGCCGCTGATCGTGCCGGGGATCACGCGCGAGGACGTCGCCATCAGCCGCGACGCGGAGCTCCCGGGTTGAGGGGGGAGTCAGAATGGGCCTGAGGGAGCGCATCGCCGCGGGTCACGTCGCGCCGGCGAGCGACGTCGAGGAGATCACGCTCGACCAGATGAGCGTGTCGTTCATCCGGCGCAAGCTCGTCGAGGAGGTCGACCTCGGCGAGCTGTCGCAGCTGAGCCCCGGCCAGCGACGCGCGCGCCTGGAGCGCACCGTCGGCCGGATCCTCTCGCGCGAGGGCCCCGTCCTGTCGACGAACCAGCGCAGCGCGCTGATCCGGCAGATCGTCGACGAGTCGATCGGCCTCGGCGTGCTCGAGCCGCTGCTGGCCGACGACTCGGTCACGGAGATCATGGTCAACGGGCCCGACGAGGTCTGGGTCGAGCGCGACGGCCGCCTCGAGCGCACCGGCACGAGCTTCCGCGACGAGGTGCAGCTGCTGCAGACGATCGACCGGATCGTCTCGACCGTCAACCGCCGCGTCGACGAGTCCAGCCCGATGGTCGACGCGCGGCTGCCGGGCGGCGAGCGCGTCAACGTCATCATCCCGCCGCTGGCGCTCGCCGGGCCGACGCTGACGATCCGCCGCTTCCCGCGGCTGTACACGCTGGAGGAGATCGTCGCGCTCGGCTCGGTCGACGCGACGACCGCCGCGCTGCTGCGCGCGTTCGTCCGCGCGCGGCTCAGCGTCGTCGTCTCCGGCGGCACGGGAGCCGGCAAGACGACGCTGCTCAACGCGCTGTCGGCGTCGATCCCCGGCGGCGAGCGGATCATCACCGTCGAGGACTCGGCCGAGCTCAAGCTCCAGCAGCCGCACGTCATCCCGCTCGAGGGACGGCCGGCCAACGTCGAGGGCAAGGGCGCGGTCTCGATCCGCGACCTCGTGCGCAACTCGCTGCGCATGCGCCCGGACCGGATCGTGGTCGGCGAGGTCCGCGGCGCCGAGACGCTGGACATGCTGCAGGCGATGAACACCGGCCACGAGGGCTCGCTGTCGACGGTCCACGCCAACTCCGCCGAGGACGCCGTCTCGCGGCTCGAGACGCTGGCCTCGATGAGCGACGTCAAGATCCCCTACGAGGCGCTGCGAGACCAGATCAACGGCGCCGTCGACATCATCGTCCAGCTCGACCGCGGCGCCGACGGCCTGCGGCGCATCGTCGAGGTCGCCAGCATCGCGTCGCGCCGCCGTGAGCCCTTCCGCCTGGAGACCGTCGCGGCCTTCGAGCCCGACCCGCTCGGCGCCGACCGCGTCGTCACGGGGCGCTTCCTGCACTTCCCGCTGCCCGCGCGGGTGGCGCGCCGGATGATGGTCGCCGGCGAGCAGCCGCCGGCCGAGTTCACCGTCGCCGCCGACCCACATCTCGATGTAGTCGGCCCCGCCATGACGCGTCGCGTTGGTGACTGCCTCACGAACGATGCGCACAAGCTGCTCGGCCACCTCGGGTGTGGCTGCGACATCGGGGGCTACGGCACAACGCACCCGGGCACCGACACGCCCCGCATCGGCGTCCTCGCGGTCCAGGGGGCGGTTCGGGAGCACGTCGCCGCCATCCGTGACATCGGTGCCGAGGCGGTCGAGGTTCGCCTTCCGCGAGACCTGGTCGACCTGGACGCGCTCATCCTGCCGGGCGGCGAGTCCACGACCATGCGGCGGCTCCTGGACGCCTACAACCTCCGGGAGCCGATCGCCGCGATGGCGCGTACCGGCACGCCGATGCTGGGCACCTGCGCCGGGATGATCCTGCTCGCCGAGCGAATCGACGACGGAGAACCCTCGGTCTTCGGACTGCTCGACATCGGCGTCCGCCGCAACGCGTACGGGCGCCAGCTCGACAGCTTCGAGGCCGACCTCGATGTCGCCGGGCTCGACGGTGGCCCGATGCACGGAGTCTTCATCCGCGCTCCCGGCGTGACCGACGTGGGCCCGAGGGCGGAAGTGCTCGCGCGCGACCCCGATGGCCGGCCGGTGGCCGTGCGCCAGGGCCGCGTGCTGGCGACGGCGTTCCACCCCGAGCTCACCGGCGACCGGCGCCTGCACCGGCTGCTGGCGCGGATGGTGGAGGAGAGCGCGG
>JAHWJE010000106.1 GCA_019348575.1 Actinomycetota bacterium
CTCGCCTTCTATCCGCACACCGACGTCGAGACGCGCACCCGCGCGCTCGAGGCCGGCATCGATCTCGTCGTGCCGCGCTCGCGTATGGCGCGCGAGGGCGCCGCCCTGGTCGACGGCCTGATCGGCGCCGCGCAGGCGCAGCGCGCGCGGTAGGCCGCCGCAGCCTCCCGCTACGACATCCGCCGACGGCTATCGCGGGCGCCCGCCCGACTGACGAAAGGACGACCCATGAACCCCCTCCGTGCCGGCCTGCTCGCGCTCGTCGCGATTCTCGCGCTGACGCTCAGCACCGCCGCGGCCGTCGCCGTCACGCCGCGCGGCGACGCCGGGCCCAACCGGATCTCGGGCAGCTCGAAGGCCGACCGCCTCTACGGCCGCGGCGGGAAGGACACGCTGCTCGGCCGCGGCGGGCGCGACTGGCTCGACGGCGGCAAGGCGGGCGACCGCCTCGCGGGCGGGTCGGGCGACGACCGGCTGCTGGGCGGCAAGGGCAACGATCGCCTGAGCGGCAACTCCGGCAACGACATCGGTGACGGCGGCGGCGGCTCGGACCGCATCGCCGGCGGCAGCGGCAGCGACGTGCTGTTCGGCGACACGAACGCCGACCGCCTCGACGGCGGCTCCGGAATCGACGCGCTCGACGGCGGAACCGGCGACGACGTGCTCGCCGGCGGAGCCGACGGCGACAGCATGCGCGGCGCCGGCGGCCTGGACAGGATCTCCGGCGGGCGCGGCGACGACAGCGCCGGCGGCGGCTTCGGCGCCGACAGGATCGACGGCGGCGACGGCAGCGACGTGCTCGGCGGCGACTCCGCCGACGACACGCTGACGGGCGGCGGCGGCAACGACGACCTCACCACAGCCGACGACGCCGAGGCATTCGCCCTCGTCGTCGCCGCGGTCGCCGAGGAGGGACGCTGGATCGCGACGGAGCCGCCGGTCGACGTCGCCAAGCGGGCCGCGCTCGTGCGCGAGTCGCCCGCGCGCGGCGACGGGCTCTTCGTGCTCGAGGACGACGACGGGCGCGTCGTCGGCTGCCTCGGGCTGCACCAGGTCGGCGCGCGCGGCGTCGTGTCGCTCGGCATGTGCATCGTCGCCGACGCGCGCGGGCGCGGCGGCGGCCGCCTGCTGATGGACGCCGCGATGGCGTGGCTGCAGGACAGCGAGATGCACAAGGTCGAGCTCGAGGTCTGGCCTGACAACGAGCGCGCGATCGCCCTCTACGAGCGCTACGGCTTCGAGGTCGAGGGCATGCGTCGCGACCACTACCGCCGCCGCGACGGATCGCTGCGCTCGTCGCTGATCATGGCGCGCCTGCTCAGGCGCGACGGCGCAACGTGAGCCCCGCGGCGCACGCGCGGGGAGCTCAGCCTTGCGCCGTCGCCGCCGCTCGTCAGTCGCGCCCCGGCTCGGGCACGTAGCGCCCGTCGAACGCAAGCCCGACGTCGGGCTCGCGCTTGGTGATCCCGAAGCGTCTCTCCCAGCGCGCCCAGGCCTCCAGGCGCGCGCGATCGAGCTCGCCGAAGCCGCGCGCGCCGGCGGTGAACGACGGCGAGACCGCGTCGAGCTCGAGCTGCACCTGGTCGCGCTGCAGGCCGTCGACCGCTTCGACGAGCGTGCTGACGCCGTTCTCGGGGTCGCTCAGCACCTCCTCGTAGCCGCGCGCCAGCGCCGCGACGGTCGCGCGCACGAGCGACGCGCGGTCCTGCAGCGTCTCGCGCGTCACGGTGAGCACGAGCTCCGGGTACGCGGGCGCGCCGAACTGCTCCACGCGGAACTCGCGGATCTCCGGGCGCTTGGCGCGCAGCGCGACCCCCTCGGCGTTCCAGAACCCGGTCGCCGCCGCGACGCGGCCCGTCAGCACGCTGCGCACCGCGGTGAAGCCGATCGTCGTCGCGCGCACCTTGCCGGGATCTCCGCCCGCGCCGGCGACGATCGAGCGCAGCACGGCGTCGTCGCTCGGCAACCCGGTGACGCCGACCCGTCGGCCCTCGAGGTCGCGCGGCGTGCGGATCGCCGGCTGCGCGAGGATCGCCGCCAGCGGGGTCTGCACGAGCGCCATGACGCCGACGAGGTCGCTGCCGGCCTCGCGCGCGAGCGCCAGGTCGTGGATGTCGAGGATCGCGAGGTCCACGCGGCCGGAGGCCAGCAGCTTGACGGCGTCCGTCGAGCTGCCCGGCGCCCGTACGCGGAGGTCGACGCCCAGGGCAGTGTCGTAGCCGCGCGCGACCGCGGTGTAGATGCCGGCGTGAACGGCGTTGGGCTGGAAGTCCAGCAGCAGGCCCGCGTCGACGTTGGGCGCCGCGGCGCTCTCGTCGGAGCTGCAGGCCGCCAGCGCCGGCGCGGCGAGGAGCACCAGCAGCGCTGCCAGGAGAGACGCATGACGCACGGGCGCCGAGGATACGCCGCGCCGTCAGCGCACACGGAGGCAGGATGCAACGCCGTGCCACGTCGGCGTACGGCCGCTGCCTAGACTCCGGCGGGTGCGCCGGCGCGTCACCTTCAGCCGCAACCTGACGCTCTCGCTCTCGCGAACCTGCCGCTGCTACTGCAAGTACTGCGCGTTCGCGACGCACCGCACGCACCTGCACGCGCCCGACGACGTGATCGCGCTGCTCGACCGCGCGGCGCGGCGCAACGTCAAGGAGCTGCTCGTGCTGACCGGCGAGCGGCCCGAGGTCGACGCCGGCGTGCGCGCGCGGCTGTCGGAGTACGGCCACGACGACTTCGTGGGCTACGTCGTCTGGGCCTGCGAGCGCGCGCTCGAGCGCGGCCTGCTGCCGCACACGAACCTCGGCGTGCTGGCATCCGACGATCTCGCGCGGCTGCGCGAGGTGACCGCCTCGCAGGGGCTCATGCTCGAGTCGGTCAACCCCGACCTCGTCGCCCACCAGGGATCGCCGACGAAGCACCCGCAGCGGCGGCTGGAGACGATCCGCGCGGCCGGCGTGCTGCGGATCCCGTTCACGAGCGGGATCCTCGTCGGGATCGGCGAACAAGCCGAGGAGCGCGTCGCCGCGCTCGAGGCGCTCGCCGCCGTGCACGCCGAGCACGGCCACCTGCAGGAGGTCATCCTGCAGAACTTCGTCGCGCACGGCAGCTACTACGGGCGCGAGCCGGCCGACGTCGCCGATGCGGCCGCGCGGCGGCGCTGGGCGAGCGGGATCGGCGACCCGGTCGCCCCCGCCGGCGAGACCCACGTGCCGCCGCGCGATCAGATCGCGCTTCCGCCCTGGGCCACGCCGGTCTCGATCGACGAGATGAAGCGGCTGATCGCCGAGTGCCGGCGGCTCATGCCCGACGTCGGCGTGCAGGTGCCGCCGAACCTCGCCGACTGGTGGCCCGAGCTCGTCGGCGCGGGCGCGACCGACCTCGGCGGCCTGAGCGCCAACGGCGACCACATCTCGCCCGAGCACCCGTTTCCCTCGCCGCACGAGGTCCGCAAGCGGCTGGCGTCAGACGGCGTCGCGCTGACCGAGCGGCTGTGCGTCTACCCGCGCTACATCGACCGCGCGTGGATCGCGCAGGGCGTGCTCGACGTCGTCAGGGCGCGCTACTGGAGCTTCATCCCGCGCCACAAGCGGACCCCACCCGCCCGCAGCGAGCCGCCGCGGCCGCTGCGGCCAGACCTCGTCGCGCACGCGGTCGCCCGCGCGCGCGACGGCGAGGCGCTGACGCCGGACGAGCTGACGGCGCTGTTCGCCGAGACGCGGCCGGAGGCGATCGAGGACATGCGCCAGGCCGCCGACGAGCTGCGCGCCGAGCTCGCCGGGGAGACCGTGACGTTCGTCGTGAACCGCAACATCAACGTCTCGAACGTCTGCGTCGTCGGCTGCGCGTTCTGCGGCTTCGGGCAGGGCCGCCGCTCGCCGGACGCCTACGAGCACGACCGCGACGAGTTCGTGCGCCGCATCCACGAGGCCGTCGAGTTCGGCGCGACCGAGATCTGCATGCAGTCGGGGATCCACCCGAGCTGGACGCTCGAGGACTACGAGGGCTGGCTCGTCCTCGCCCGGCAGACCGCGCCGCAACTGCATCTGCACGCCTACTCGCCGATGGAGGTGGCGCACATGTGCGACACGAGCGGGCTGTCGCCCGACGCGGTGTTCGAGCGCCTGCGCGCAGCCGGGCTGGGCTCGACGCCCGGCACCGCCGCCGAGGTGCTGCACGACGGCGTGCGCGAGCGCATCAGCCCCAACAAGCTGCCCGTCTCGCGCTGGGTGCAGATCATCGAGGCGTCGCATCGCGCCGGGCTGCGCTCGACGGTGACGGTGATGTTCGGTCATATCGAGGAGCCGTGGGAGCTCGCCGAGCACATGCGCGTCGTGCGCGAGCTGCAGGAGCGCACCCGTGGCTTCACCGAATTCGTGCCGCTGAGCTTCATCCCGTTTCACACGTTGCTCGGCCGCACGCACGGGGTGCAGGAGATCTCACGCGAGGAGAACCTCAAGCACACGGCGGTCTTTCGCCTGGCGCTCGGCCACAGCATCCGCAACGTCCAGGCGAGCTGGGTGAAGATGGGCCTCGACGCCGCGACCGAGGCGCTGCGCTGGGGCGTCAACGACCTCGGCGGGACGCTGATGGAGGAGAGCATCAGCCGCCTCGCGGGCAGCTACCACGGCGTGATGCTGCAGCCCGCAGACCTCGTCGCGGCGGCCCACCGCGCGGGACGCGCGGCGGCCGAGCGCACGACGCTCTACGAGCTGCGAAGGCGCCATCCGCTGGGCGCGGCGGTGGCCTAGCAGCGCCGCTTACGCGCGCCCGGCGGCACGTGTGCTGCGACGCGCAGCAGACGGGCGCGAGGGGGGACTGTCGCTACCCTCGCCCGATGCCAGAGTCAGAGAAGATCACCGCGGCCGGGCTTGTCGCACTGCGGGCGGAGATCGAGCAGCTCGAGACGCACGGGCGCGCGCAGATGGCCGAGCGCATCAAGGCCGCGCGCGAGCTCGGCGATCTCAAGGAGAACGCCGAGTACCACATCGCCAAGGAGGACCAGGCCCACCTGGAGACGAAGATCCTGCGCCTCAACCAGCGCCTGCGCGCCGCGCGCGTCGTCGAGGAGGACGTCGCTGCGGGCGTCGTCGGGTTCGGCTCGACGGTCTGCGTCATCGACGAGGCGTCGGGCCGCGCGATGGATCTGATGCTCGTCGGCCCGACCGAATCCGATCTCAAGAACGGACGGCTGTCGTTCGAGTCGCCTGTCGCGCAGGCGCTCGTCGGAGCCCGCGCGGGCGAGACCGTGACGGTCGCGACGCCCGGCGGCGACCGCCGCTATCGCGTCGAGCGCGTCAGCTGAGCGGCAGCATCTCGCGGCCGCCCGCCGCGAGCGCTACGTCGTTCGCGCCGGCCCGGCATAGTTCCCCGCCGATGTCACCACGCGTCCTCCTTCCGGCGGCCTGCCTGCTGGCGGCGGTGCTGGCCGGCTGCGGGACCGGCGCGACGACGAACTGCAAGGTCCCGCCCGACCGCGCGCTGCTGCTCGCCGTGCGCGCGCACGCCGGACCGGTCGTGGTCACCGACGAGCGACGTCGCAACGCGGGGCGGCTCACGATCACGGCGTGCCAGACGTCCGACACCGAGGCGACCGCGACGCTGACCGTCTTCAGCCTCAGGGGCAAGTCGACGCGCGACATCCGCCACGGCATGAAGCTCGAGCGCAGGGCCGGCAAGTGGACGGTCATCGGCGACTCGCACTCGCGGCGCTGCTACAAGGGCCACGGCCCGCAGGAGTTCTCCGGGGCCCGCTGCACCTGACGCACGCAAGCCGGTCTACTGGAAGAGATCCTCCTCGCGCGCGCGCATGAGCGCGGCCGCGCCGGGCCCGTCGGCCTGCGTGACGTGACGCTCGAGGCCGCGCAGGAGGACGGCCGGCTCCCGCGAGTCCTTCGCGCGCGTCAGGTCCGCGGCGGCGGCGGCCTCGTCGGCGATGGCGATGACCGTCGCGTCGAGCAGGCGCCCGCGCGCATCGCGGCGACCGCGCCAGTCGTCGAGCGGCGCGAGGCCGGCGATCCCGATCGCGACGTCGCACTGCCCGACGCGCCAGGCGCGGCCGAACGAGTCGGCGATCACGATCGCCGGCGCGATCGCCGCGGCGCAACTGCTGCCGACGCTGGAAGTGACCGGCCAGGGGATCCGTGCCGGCGGTATGACCTACCGCGAGGCAGCCGCGTTCTCGCTGCCGCCGTGGGTGCTGCCCATCAGCCTGCTGCCGGTCTACGGCCCTGACAATCAGCCAGGAAGCGAGTGGCTCGGCTACGCCGGCGTCGTCGCGCTGGCCCTCGCCGCGCTCGGCCTGGTCGCCTGCCTACAGA
>JAHWJE010000107.1 GCA_019348575.1 Actinomycetota bacterium
AGGCCACCTTCCACGCCTTCCGCGGCGGCCGGGAGGGCAGTCGGATCGACTGGATCGTCCACACGGACGACCTGGTGGCCGTCGAGGCGACCATCGACGGCTACCACGACGGCGGCCGCTACCCCTCCGACCACTACCCCGTGACCGCCGTGCTCGCGAGGAAGACGCCGAAGCCCTGAGGGCCCCGGCCACCGGTTCATGTCGACGCCCGCCCGACATTCCGGCGTCGTCCGCGCGATCTGCGTCGCCCCGGCCGCCCGCGCGGCAGGGCCGGCTGCGGCGCATCGAGCCGGCGGCGCTCGGCGCAGTCGTGTTCCGCGAGGCCACGATGTTCCGGCGCTACTGGCGCTCGACCACCTTCTCCGCGGTCATCGAGCCGACCATCTACCTGCTGGCGTTCGGCTTCGGCTCGCTGGTCTCCGAGGTGGCCGGCCTGGAGTACATCGAGTTCCTGGGCACCGGCGTGGTGGCCACGGCGGTGCTGTTCTCCAGCGCCTTCCCGGCCATGTTCTCCACCTTCGTCAAGTACAAGTTCCAGCGCACCTACGACGCGATCCTGGCCGCGCCCGTCGACGCTCGCGAGCTGGTCACCGCCGAGGCGCTGTGGATCGCCGCGCGCGCCGGCACCTACGGATGCGTGCCCCTGCTGGTGGCCATGGCCTTTGGGCTGGACCCGCGGGCCGGGATGCTCGTGGTGCCCGCGATCGCGTTCACCGCCGGGTTCGGGTGGGCCTGCTTCGGGATCACGATCGCCGCGCGGATGAAGTCGATCGACAACTTCAACTACGTCATCAGCGCCGTGCTCACGCCGCTCTTCCTGGTGGCGGGGACGTTCTTCCCCATCACCGCGCTTCCTGAGCTGGCCAGCGTGCTCGCCCAGGCCAACCCGCTCTACCACTGCGTGGAGCTGGTTCGCCACGCGGCCTTCGGCTTCGAGCCCGGAGCGGACCTGCTGCACCTCGGGGCGCTCGTGCTGTTCGCGCTGGTGCTCTGGCGGCTGGCGATCCGCGCGCTGCAGCGCAAGCTGATCACGTAGGGGTCGCGCGGCGCTGCGCTCTGCGCGGACGCTCGCGCCAGCGCGTGCGAGCGCGCTGGCGGCGCTACTCTCGACGGTTCATGCCGGCCGTCCTCGACATCGAGCAATCGCTGCTTCTGCTCGAGCTGCAGCCGCCGTTCGACAAGCGCGACGTGCAGCTGGCGCGGCGCCGTCAGGCGAAGGTCTGGCATCCCGACATCGCGCCGCCGGGCAAGCAGTTCGAGCACGAGCGCCACCTCAAGGCGATCAACGAGGCGGCCGACCAGCTCGAACGGCTGGCGGAGGGATCGCGCGGCGGCAAGGTGTCGCGCAACGCCGTCAAGGTGAGCGCCGCGGCGGCGCGCGAGGCGCGCGCCGAGGAGGGACGACGCGCCTACGAGGCCCAGCAGCGTGCCCGCGCCCAGGCGGAGGACCGAGCCGCCAACGACCCGTTCGGCTCGCAGGTGCCCGACCACTCCGTCGTGCACCGCTATGCCCGCTGCGCGGCCTACCCGGAGTGGGGTGTCGGCAGCGTGACCGGGATCTACTTCACCGGCGGCGGCGACGATGTCCAGCAGTGGGCGCGCGTGCGCTTCAACATCGGCGTGCGGACCGTGCCCGCCGGGACGCTGCAGTTCGTCGACTTCTCAAAGCCGGACGCCGCCGCCGACCGCGTCGAGCGCTTCCTCACCGCTGCCCAGCACGCGACGTTCGAGGGCAACCACGCGCTCGCCGCCCAGCGGCTCATCTATGCGCGCGACGCCGACCCGGCGAACACGACCGTCCTGCGGCTGCTGACGCTCGCCTTCTGGCAGGCCGGCGACCTCAACGCCGCCGGCCGCTGCGTGCGCGACTGGGCGCGCAACGAGGACGACCGTCCGGCACCGCATCGCTTCGCCGCGCGCATCTACGAGGACATGGGGGCGATCGATCTCGCCGCCGAGGCGGCCGAACGCGCGGTCGATCGCGGCACCGTCGACGCCGACGCGTGGGAGCGCCTCGGGCGCCTGCGCCTGCGGTTGATGGATCGCGAGGGGGCGATCGCGGCGCTCGAGCGCGCGCGCGAGCTGCTGCCGTCGGTCGAAGGACTGCTCGACCTCGCGCTCGCCTACCACCTCGCGGGCGATCTCGGCGCCGAGGTGACGGCCTGCGAGCAGGCCACCCTGATCGACGGCGAGAACGCGGCAGCGTGGTCGCGCTACGCGCACGCGCTGGCGCGCACCGATCGCATCAGCGACGCGATCGACGCCTGCGACAAGGCGCTGCGCCTGGCACCCGACGAAGAGGTCGCGGGGCTGCTCGAGCGGCTGCGCGACGAGCTGCCGCGCGTGCTGCCGGCGGCCTAGCGACGCGGCTGCGCCGCGCAGCTCAGGCCTCGACGAAGGCCTGCCGCGCGGCGATCCGTTGGTGCTCGCGCAGCCCCTCGAGCTGCTTCTCGGCCTTGGACTGCAGCGCGGCGATCTGCTCGGGGTCGAGCCGCTCGTCGTGCTCGGCAAGCTCGGCAAGCGCGTCCCAGAGGCTGAGCTTGGCCTGCACGCCGCCGCGCAGCCCCTCGAACTCGAGCACGCGGCTGAGCGGCGAGTAGCCCGTGAGCTGCTCGTTTGGCTTGAGCCGCCCGAGCCGCTCGCCCACCTTCGCGCCGGCGATCTTGAGCGCGGGTGTGGACACCCCGAAGCGATCCATGATCTCCTCGAGCCTCTCCACGTCGCCCTCGATCTCCTGCGCGAGAGCGACGAGGAAGTCCTCGTGGCGGGTGCCGAGGTTCTCCTCGGCGAGGCGCCGGGCGAGGTCTGCGCCCATCTCGGCGCCCGCGCGATGATCCTGAAGGTAGGTCTCGAGGTACTCCGTCGCCGCTGCGCTCACGCCTTCAGCCCTACCCGAGCAGCGGGAGCGCTACGCGAAGCCACCGGTCCGGCGCGACCGGTACGGTGCCGGGGCCATGCGTCTGATCGTCGCCCGTTGCGAGGTCCGCTACAGCGGCCGCCTGAACGCCGTCCTGCCCGAGGCGCTGCGGCTGCTGATGGTCAAGGCCGACGGGTCGTTCATGGTCCACGCCGACAGCGGCGGCTACAAGCCGAGCAACTGGATGACGGCTCCGACGGTGATCGAAGAGGAGGGCGATCCGCGGACTCGGATCGTCGTGCGCAAGCGCGCGGGCGCCACCGAGGACCGCCTCGAGATCGACATCGCCGAGATCGTCAGCGACGTCGTTCATGACATGGGCGAGGCGGCCGCGCTGGAGAAGGACGGCGTCGAGCGCGACCTGCAGGAGGCGCTCGCCGCGTCGCCGCGGTTCTGCGGCGAGGGCTTTCGGCTCGTGCGCCGCGAGTGGCCGACCGACATCGGGCCGGTCGACCTCATGTGCCGCGACGGCGACGACGGCTGGATCGCCGTCGAGATCAAGCGCGTCGCCACCATCGACGCCGTCGAGCAGCTCACGCGCTACCTCGAGCGCATCCGCCACGATCCGGCGATGGCGGCGTGTCGCGGCATCCTCGCGGCGCAGTCGTTCAAGCCGCAGGCGCGGGTCCTCGCCGAGGCGCGCGGGCTGGCCTGCGTCGAGGTCGACCTTGCGGTCCTGCGCGGCGAGCGCGTGCCCGATCTCACGCTGTTCGCCGCGTAGACCTCCTCAGCCCGGCTCGCCGGACAGCGTCGCCAGCAGCGAGCGCGCCCCGCCGCGGTCGCGGTGCTCGCAGAGATAGATCCCCTGCCAGGTCCCGAGCGCGAGGCGCCCGCCGGCGATCGGCAGCGTCAGCGACGAGCCCATGAGCGCAGCCTTGACGTGGGCCGGCATGTCGTCGGAGCCCTCGAGCGTGTGCGTCCACGCGAAGTCCTCCGGGACGGCGGCGTTCAACCACGACTCGAAGTCGCGGCGCACGTCGGGCGAGGCGTTCTCGTTGAGCGTCAGCGACGCCGACGTGTGGCGGATGAACAGGTGCGCGAGCCCGATCTCGAGCTCGCGCAGCTCGGGCAGTCCCTCGACGACCTCCGAAGTGACGAGGTGCACGCCGCGCGGGCGCGCCTCGAGCGTGATCTCGCGCTGGTACCAGGGCATCTGCCGCGCAGGCTACGCGGGACGCGTACCTGGCGCGTTCGCGGGTAGTGTCACCGCATGGCTATTCCGGAAGGTACGCACAGCATCGGGCCGAGCAACGGCTCGCTGAGGGTCAAGACCGGCAGGGAGGGCGCGGCGGCCAAGGCAGGACACAACCTCGTGATCGGCGTCAACAGCTGGGACGCGACCGTCGAGGGCGGCGACAGCCCCTCGATCAAGCTCACCGCCGATCCGAGCTCGATGGAGGTGATCGAGGGCTCGGGCGGCGCGAAGGCGCTCACCGACGACGACAAGGCCGACATCAACAAGAGCATCACCGACAAGGTCCTGGGCACGTCGCAGATCACCTTCGAGTCGACCGAGGTGACCGACTCGCACGCAAAGGGCGATCTCTCGATCGCCGGCAACAGCCAGACGGTCGACGTCCCGCTGAAGATCGACGGCGACACGATCAGCGGCAGCGTCACGCTCAGCCAGAAGGACTTCGGGATCAAGCAGTTCAAGGCCCTGATGGGCGCGCTGAAGGTCACAGACGAGGTCACGGTCGAGTTCGAGGGCAAGCTGTAGTCACGACGTAGGCTTGCGGCGTGGATCGCCGCAAGCCGCAGGTGCTGTGGGAGCCCGACGAGGCGTTCGCGCGGCGCACGCGACTGCGCGCGTACGGCGACTGGCTGTCGGCCCACCGCGGCGTCGCCGCCGCGTCGTACCACGAGCTGTGGCGCTGGTCGGTCGACGACCTCGAGGCCTTCTGGGGCTCGATCTGGGACCACTTCGGCGTCGTCTCCACGCGCCCGTACCAGCGGGTCCTTGCCGACCGGACCATGCCCGGCGCCCGCTGGTTCCAGGGCGCCGAGATCAGCTACTCCGAGCACATCTTCCGCGACAGGCGCGACGACCGCGTGGCGATCGTGCACGCGTCCGAGCTGCGCGAGCAGTCCGAGCTGACCTGGGGCGAGCTCCGCGACCAGGCGGCGTGGATAGCGGCCGGGCTGCGCGACCTGGGGGTCGAGCGCGGCGACCGGGTCGTGGCCTACCTGCCGAACGTGCCGGAGGCTATAGTGGCTTTTCTCGCCTGCGCGTCTCTCGGGGCGATCTGGTCGAGCTGCTCGCCGGACTTCGGGCCGGGGAGCGTGGTCGATCGCTTCGCGCAGATCGAGCCCAAGGTGCTGCTGGCGGTCGACGGATACCGCTACGGCGGGCGCGACTTCGACCGCTCCGCCGTCGTCGAGCAGATCCACGCGCAGGTCGGCGGCACGCTCGTGCGCGTCGGCCAGCTCGAGGGGAGCGGCTTCTCGCAGGAGTTTCTCGGACCCGTCGACGCCGAGCTCGCGCTGGAGCCCGTGCCGTTCGACCACCCGCTCTGGGTGCTGTACTCGAGCGGCACGACCGGGCTTCCGAAGGCGATCGTCCACGGCCACGGCGGGATCCTGCTCGAGCAGCTCAAGCACCAGAACCTGCACCTCGACATGCACGCCGGGGACCGCGCGTTCTGGTTCACCACGACCGGCTGGATGATGTGGAACTTCCTCGTCGGCGTGCTGCTTGCGGGCTCGGCGATCGTGCTCTACGACGGCATGCCCGACCCCCACGGGATGTGGCAATTCGCCGCCGACGCCGGCATCACGTGCTTCGGCACGAGCGCGGCGTTCATCTCGGCGTGCATGAAGGCCGAGGCCAAGCCGCCCGAGCTGCCCAGCCTCAAGAGCGTCGGCTCGACCGGCTCGCCGCTGCCGGTGGCGTCCAACCTCAACTACGTCGCCGGCCAGACGGTGCCCAACCTGGTGGTGGCCAAGGTGGGCTCGGGCGGCAAGGTGAGCCTGCGCAACAACTCGGGCCAGACCCATGTGATCGCCGACGTGGTCGGGTGGTACTCCCAGTAAGGCCCCGTCGGCGCCGGTTCGCTCGGTCCGCACGCCGATCGGCTCCGTGGAAGTGACGTGGAGCTTTCACGACACTTCCGGGCCATCTGGCGGCGCCGCTGGCGCATCACGCTGGCGTCAGTCCTCGTCGCTGCTCTCGTCGCTGCGTGGAGCGCCAGCCAACCCAAGGTGCACCGGGCGAGCGCGACCGTGACCATCACCTCGGGGCGGGCCGCCGCCGGCGAGATCGCGCCCGAAGCTATCGACGAAGCGATGATCGAGGCTGCGCTGGACACCGCCGAGCTTCCGCCGCTCGACCTTCTCATCCGCACGTCTGGCGAGCGCCGGCTCTCCAACTTCCTGCTGTGGCAGTC
>JAHWJE010000108.1 GCA_019348575.1 Actinomycetota bacterium
GGCGACTGGAACTGGTACCTGCCGCGCAGGCTTCGGCGCATCCCGCGGATCGTCCACGAGCCGTCGCTGGAGACGCGCTAGCGCTAGCAGAACCGCTGTCGCAGCCGCGGGGGCCGGGGTAGGATTCCCCGGCCCCCGCAAGAGGGTCGACGTTCGTGTTGCGACGGAGCCTGAGAACCCAGATCACGACGAGGGTGGTGGCGCTGAGCGCGGCCGTCGCGATCCTGCTCGGGTCGGCGCTCGTCGTCCTCATCGTCGCGGTCACCGCCCAGCGCGACGCCGCCCGCGTCGCGTTTCGCTCGCAGCAGGCGCTGAGCCTCGCCAACCAGCTGGAGAAGTCGCTGCTGTCGATCGAGAGCGCCCTGAACCGCTACGTCACGACGCAGGACCAGCGCTACCAGCGCAGCGCGCGGCGCGAGCTTGCCGCCTACCCCGCGCAGACGCGCCGCCTCGCCGCGCTCGTCTCGGATGATCCGGGCCAGCAGCAGCGGGTGCGGACGCTTGGCGAGGCGATCCGCGACTACGACGAGTACTGGGCGACGTCGCTCATGCAGATCGTGGCCGAGGAGGGCTTCGACGAGGCGCGCAGCCAGGTCCTGACCAACGGCGGACGGGCGCGACTGGACGAGGTCCGCGCGCAGTTCGAGAGCCTGTTCGAGCGCGAGCGGGCGGTCATCCGTGCCCGCGAGGAGGCCGCGGAGCGCGGCTCGGCGCGCGCCATCGGCCTCGGGGTCGGCGGCCTGGCGCTCGTCATCGCGATCGGCGTCGCCTCCACGATGTACCTGCGCCGCGCGGTCCTGCGCCCGGTGCGCACGGTCGCCGAGGCGACCGGGCGGCTGGCCGCCGGGGATCTGTCGACGCGTGTTCCCGCCGAACGCGAGGACGAGCTCGGCGAGCTCGCCCGCGGCTTCAACTCGATGGCCGACTCGCTGGAGCAGGGGCGCGAGGAGCTCGAGCACACGAACGCCGAGCTGTCGCGCTCCAATGCCGAGCTCGAGCAGTTCGCGTCGGTCACCTCGCACGACCTGCAGGCGCCGCTGACGACGATCTCGATGTACGCCGAGCTGCTCGAGCGTCGCCGCGGCGACCCGGGCGCCGACGACCTCGACCTCGTCGACGGCATCCGCGGGGCGACGCAGCAGGCGCGCGCCCTGATCCGCGACCTGCTCGAGTACTCGCGCGCGGGCCGCGGCCACCTCAACGTCGAGGACGTGGCGGTAGGGCCCGTCGTCGAGCACGTGCTCGAGGCGCTCGCCGGGGCGATCGAGGAGAGCGGCGCACAGGTCGACGTCGGCGACCTGCCGGTCGTCCGCGCCGACCGCGCGAACCTCTGCCGCGTCTTTCAGAACCTCATCGGCAACGCGCTGAAGTTCACCGCCGGAGACAGCCCGCACGTGTGCATCGAGGCCGAGCGCGACAACGGCGACTGGCGCTTCTCCGTCCGTGACAACGGGATCGGCATGAATCCCGACCACGCGCAGCGGATCTTCGAGCCCTTCCAGCGCCTGCACGGCGAGGAGGACTATCCGGGCACGGGAATCGGGCTGGCGATCTGCGAGCGCATCATCAGCCAGCTCGGCGGCCGCATCTGGGTCTCCAGCACGCCCGGCGAGGGCAGCGTCTTCTCGTTCACGCTGCCGGCCGCGTCGCCGGCCGCGCAGCCGCCGCGCGTGAGAGCGAGCGCCTGATGGTCTCGGCGATGTGGCGCCTCCTCGCTGTGCTCGCGGCGCTCGTCCTCGCCCTCGCGCTCGGCGGCTGCGGCGGCTCGGACGACGACGCGACGCCGACCACCGACCGCGCCGCCCCGTCGCCGGGCCCGCCGATCCTGATCGGCGCGAAGAACTTCACCGAGCAGGCGATCCTGGGCGAGCTGTACCGCCAGGCGCTCGAGGCGAAGGGCTTCGCGGTCGTCCTGAAGGACGCGGTCGGCAGCACGGAGATCATCCACCGCGCGCTGCGGCGCGGCGCGCTCGACATGTATCCCGAGTACGTCGGCGTGCTGCTGTCGGAGGTCGCCGACGTCACGTCGCGCCCGAGCAGTGCGGCCGCGGCGTACGAGCTCGCAAAGGCGTTCGAGCAGAAGGCCGGTCTGACGATGCTCGCGCAGACGCCGTTCTCGAACCCCAACGCGCTGGCCGTCAAGCCCGAGTTCGCCGAGCGCCACGGCCTGAGCACGATCGCCGACCTGGGGCGGCTGAAGGGGACGGTGAAGATCGGTGCGCTGCCCGAGTTCCGTACCCGCTACGAGGGCCTGGAGGGCCTGGAGAAGGTCTACGGCCTGCGCGATCTCCGGGTCGTTCCCGTGGAGTCCGACGGACGCTACGCGGCGCTCGACAGCGGCGCCGTCGACGTCGCCTCGGTCTTCAGGACCGAGGGCCAGCTCGCCGCAGACAGGTACGTCGTGCTGGACGACCCGAAGGGGCTGTTCGCGTCCGGGCACGTGGCGCCGATCATCAGAGACCAGGTCCTCGAGGCGCACGGTCCCGAACTGCGGGCCGCGATCGACGCCGTCTCGAAGATCCTGACGACGCCGGTCATGCGCAGGATGAACGCCGCGGTCGATCTCGACGGCCGCAAGCCGGCCGAGGTCGCAGCCGAGTTCCTACGCGCCAACGGCCTGCTCTCACCCCCGCCGGAAGGGTGAAGCGCACGCCGCTGGAGCGTGTAGCCTGCGGGCGGTGGCGGCGAGGATCCGGGTAGCGGTGTGCGACGACGCCCGCGCGGTGAAGTTCTTCCTGCGCCAGGTGCTCGAGGAGGAGGGCGACATCGAGGTGGTGGCGACGACGAGCACCGGCGAGGAGGCGCTCGAGAAGATCTCCGACTGCCCCACCGACGTGCTGCTGCTCGACCTCGTCCTGCCCGACGTTCCCGAGCCGGCCGCGCTCGTCAATCAGATCCGCGAGCGCTCGCCCGAGACGGCGGTCGTGCTGATCTCGAACATGCCGCCGTTCAACCTCGAGAAGGAGGCCGAGCGGCTGGAGGCCGACGGCTGGATGCCCAAGGCGGCCAAGCCGGCGCAGCTGCGCGAGGCGGTGCGCGCGGCCACGGACTGAGCGCGGCCACGGACCGAGCGCGCCGCGGACGCGCGCGGGGCGGCGATCGCACGGAGGGGCGGCGAGGGGCGCTTCAGCGCTCGGCGACGGCGACGTGACGGTCGGGCCCGACCGTCAGCGCGCGCTTGCCGTCCAGCAGCTCGAGCAGCTCGTCGCCGACGACGCGGCGGCGCCAGCCCTGCAGCGTGCGGACCTCCGGCGGCGGGCGGCCGTCGCGCATCGCCAGCACGATCCGCTGCAGGTCGGCACGCGCCGCGATCAGCTCGTAGGCGAGCTCCTCCTCCAGGGCGCGGGCGCGCACGAGCGCCTCGGCAAGCGCGATCACCGGCGCATCGAGGGCGTCGGGCTGTGCCGGGCGCTCGCCCTCGACGGGGATCGGCGGCCGCCTGCGGCCGCGCTCGACGGCCTCGAGGATCCCGCGCCCGCGACGGCGCAGCGTGGACTCGTTGATGCCGCGGATCTGCTCGAGCTGGCGCATCTCGCTCGGCCGCCGCTTGGCGACCTCGATCAGCCCCGCGTCAGACAGGATCGAGGGGATTGGGCGGTCCTGCGTGCGCGCCGTCTCCTCGCGCCACTCCACGAGCTCGCGCGCGATCGCTCGCAGCTTCGGGTCGAGGGAGTTCACGCGCGGCAGGCGCGCGAAGATCGTGTCGGGATCGCGCTCGTCGGTCGCGCTCGCAAGCGGGAGGCACTCCTCGCGCGCCCACTCCAGGCGCCCGCGCGCCCGCAGGCGCTCCTGCAGCTCCGTCGCCGCCTGCAGGATGTGTCGCACGTCGTCGCGCGCATAGTCGATCTGCTCGGCGCTCAGCGGCCTCGCGTCCCAGCGCGTGAAGCTCGCGCTCTTCTTCAACCGCACGCCGAGCAGCTCGTGCAGCAGCGCCTCGTAGCCGAGCTGGGCGCGCAGCCCCGCGAAGCCGGCGGCGAGCTGCGTGTCGAAGAGGTTCGTGATGTCCGTCTGCCAGACGCGGCGCAGCAGCGCCACGTCCTGGCGCCCGGCATGCATCACGATCTCGACCGCGGGGTCGGCGAGGACGGCTGCCAGCGGCGACGGGTCCAGCGTGGCGTCGAGCGGATCGAGGACCTCGATGCGGACGTCGCCGCCGGGCGTGATCACGGCGACCTGGACGAGGCACAGCAGCGTGCGGTAGCGCCCCTCGCCCATGAACTCCGTGTCGATTCCGAGCCGGCCGCACGCGCGTGCGAGATCGGCCAGCGCGGCGACCGCGCCGTTGCCGGCGAGCTCGCTCAACGCGACGTCGAGCGGTTCACTGGTCGTCCTGCCGCTCGCTCTCGGCGAGGTAGAGCTGGCGCAGCAGCCATACCGTCCCGGCGCCGACGATGACGACGAGGGCGTACAGGACGCCCGTGAAGCCGGGATTGAAGACGATGGCGAGGATCGCGACGATCACGAGTACGCCGATCGCGACTGGGGTGAGGTAGTTGCTCATGTGACGAGCACCGTCGGTTCTGTTGGGATGCGGGCGGGATCGAAACGAGCCAGCAGCTCGTCGAGGGTCGGCGTCTCGCCGGCGGCGGCGAGGCCGACGGAACGAGCGAGCGCCGAGCGCACGTCCTCGGGCGAGTCGCCGGCGCGAACGCGATCGGCGAGCGTCACCGCACCGTGGCGCTTGGCGAGGCGCGCACCGTCGGCGCCCAGCACGAGCGGGACGTGCGCGTAGCTCGGAGCGGGCAGTTCGAGGCGCGCCGCGACGTGCAGCTGGCGCGGCGTGGTCTCGATCAGGTCGGCACCGCGCACCACCTCGCCCACGCCCTGCGCTGTGTCGTCGACGACCACGGCGAGATTGTATGCCGGTGCGCCGTCGTTGCGGCATACCACGAGATCGTCGACGACGCCGACGAACCTTCCGAGCAGCCGATCGGTGAACGAGACGGCCGTCTCGGCGGCGCGCAGGCGCAGCGCCGGTGGGCGCCCCGCGCGCTCGCGCGCCGCCCGCTGCGCGCGCGTCAGCTCCCGACATGTCCCTGGGTACGCCCCCTCCGGCAGCGCGCCGTGCGGCGCCGACGCGGCCTCGCGGATCTCGGCGCGAGTGCAGTAGCAGGCATACAGGTGATCGCCGGCGGCAAGCTTCTCGAGCGCCTCGCGGTACAGCTCGCGGCGCTCGGACTGGCGCACGGCGGGCCCGTCCCAGTCCAGCCCGAGCGCGGCGAGGTCGGCGAGCTGCTGCTCGGCGACGCCGGGGCGCACGCGCCCGCTGTCGAGGTCGTCGATGCGCATGAGAAAGCGCGCATTCTGAGAACGCGCGAACAGCCACGCCAGCAAGGCGGTCCGCAGGTTGCCGAGATGCAGCGTGCCCGTCGGCGACGGCGCGTAGCGACCGGTCGCGTTCGCGGGCGGGAGGCTCAGCGCGTGCGCGCGCCCGGGCGCGCGGAGAGTGGGGAGTCGTCGCCGATCGGCACGACGCTCACCAGCGGGTGCTCGCCGACGTGAACCTCGACGATCACGCCGCTCGTCGTCGCCAGCAGCTCGCTCACGCGGCGCCCCGCCATCCGGCGGTCGGACTCCGAGGCGCCCGCTGCGCGCAGGAAGCCGTCGAGGTCGGGACCCTCCATGTCGAGCACGTCGAGCTTGAGCTGCTCGATTCGCGCGGCGGGCGCGGCTGCGCCGGGAGCCGCGTGCAGCACGATCGCCGCGAGGTCGTCGGGGATGCGATCGGCCTGCGAGACGACGCGGTCGAGCAGCTCCTTCGCGGTCCTCCCAGACCTCGCGCATCAGCTGTGCGGCGTGGTCGAGGTCCGGCTCCGCCCAGCGACCCTCGGCCGGGTAGTTCTCCCCCTCGGGGCCCACGTCGGTCATCTCGTAGCGCACGAGGTAGGAGTTCTCGGAGCTCATGAAGTCGAGGTTCGACGAGTAACCCGTCCCGATGACGGGCTTCCCCAGGGCCATGGCCTCGCCAAGGGTCAGACCAAAACCCTCCGAGCGGTGCAACGACACGTAGCAGTCGCAGGCAGCCATGAGAGCAGCGCGCTCGGCCTCCGGTACGAACTGGTCGACCACGTGCACGTCGGGGCGGTCACCGGCCGCTTCCCGAAGCTGCACCAAGCGCTCAGGTTTGTAGTCGCCGTTAAAGCTCTTGAGCAAGAGGTGGGGGCCCTCCCCCGGCGCGAAGGCGCGCTTGAAAGCCTCAAGCAGTCCCAGCGGGTTCTTGCGCTGGAGCGTCGAG
>JAHWJE010000109.1 GCA_019348575.1 Actinomycetota bacterium
TCCGCCGGTCGAGTCGGACCGTCCCGTCCTCGACGCGCGTCGGGCGGCGACCGCCGCACGCCAGGCAGCCGGGGAGCGGCCGGCGTCGCGCACCCAGATCGACCGTCACCGCCATGGCTGAGGAGTTCCGGTTCTTCCTGCGCTCCGCGCTGTACGCGCTCGTCGCGGGCGTCGTCGTGAGCTTCACGGCGTTCACCCTCGCGGCGGCGCTCCTGCTCGGGGCTCTCGGCCTTCCCGACGACCTGCTGCGGAACGTCGCGCTCGTCGTCGTCCTTGGGCCTGTACGAGTCAGGGTTGTTGGGATCGCCGTCGGTGTGACAGCCGGGGTCGTCCTCGTCGATCACGCCGTCGCCGTCGTTGTCGATCCCGTCGTTGCAGCCGGGGTCGTCCGCCACGTCTTCGCGGGGGTCGCCCGGATGTGAGCATTCCGGATCGACCGCGTCGACGAGGCCGTCCCCGTCGTTGTCGGCCGCATCCGAGCAGTGCGGCGGCGGAGCCGGAGGGTTCACCGTCTCGCAGCGCGCGTAGCGCTCCCCGTTCGAGCAGGCGTCCGTTGCGTCGCCTCCATCCAGCACGTCCCACCCGTCTCCGCCGTCGAGCTCGTCATCGCCTACCTGTCCCAGCACGACGTCGTCGCCCGGTCCGCCGGCGACAACGTCGCGGTCGCGGTGGCGGGACCATGAGCGAGCACGCAGATGCTGCGCGCATCGCCGCGGCCGCCGGCGAGACGTAGCCGCCGGCAAGCGTCGCGGCCAGCACACGACGTACGAGCGGACGGCCCTCGAGGCAGCGGATGACGACGTCGTCGCGGACCGCGACGAGCGCGAGGTCGGGGATCAGGCAGACGCCGACGCCGGCGGCGACGAAGCCCTGGATCGCGTTGTAGTCGTCGGACTGGAAGGCGACCCGCGCCTCGAAGCCTGCTGCCTGGCTGGCCCGCTCGAGGATGAGCCCGTCGGGGCAGCGGCCCGTCGTGCCCATGATCCACGACTCCTCGGCGAGGTCCGCCAGGCGGACGCGGGGCTTGGATGCGACGCGATGGCCGGCCGGCACGCACAGGTAGAACGGGTCGTCGAGCAGGTGGCGGCGCTCGATCGCGCGGTCGGCGATCGGCTCGAAGCCGGACTCGACGGTGAGCGCGATGTCGCACTCCCCCGCCTTCAGGCACTCCAGGCCCTCGTCGGGCTCGCGCGGAGCGAGCGTGACCTCGACGCCCGGATGGCGCTCGCGAAAGCGTCCGATCGCGCGCGGCGCGATCGTCGCCCCCGCGGTCGGGAAGGACACCATCCGCAGCCGCCCGCCGCGCGCTCCGGCGATCGCCTCGAGCTCGGCCTCGGCGTCGGCGAGCCGCGCGAGGATGACGTCGGCGTGCGCGACGAGCGCGCGGCCGGCCTCCGTCAGGCGCACGCCGCGCGCGTTTCGGTCGACGAGCGTCGTGCCCGCCTCGCGCTCCAGGGCGGCGATCTGCTGGGAGACCGCCGACTGCGTGTACGCGAGCGCCTCGGCCGCCGCCGAGAACGAGCCCCGCAGCGAGACCTCCCGCAGAACCCGCAACCGCTTCACGTCGAGCATTAGCACACCTTATCGCTCACCCGCCGCATTGTCATTTGTGCTGATGCCCTTGGGCTGGGATCGTCGGTCTCCTCGAACACCAGACAGGCCAGGAGCGCAGCACGATGCCCACCTCGCAGAACCATCCCGATGCGATCGTCATACGTCACGCCACCGACGCGGACGCCAAGACGCTGATCGACCTCGCGCTGCTCGATGACCGTGCGCCGCTGACCGGTCCGGCGCTGATCGCCGAGGTCGACGGCATCGCCCGCGCTGCACTGGATCTGCACGACGGCAGCGTCGCGGCCGACCCGTTCGCCCGCACCGGGGAGCTCGTCGAGCTCCTGAAGCTGCACGCCCGCGCCGCGCATGCGCCGGTCCGCTCCCTGCGCGGACGGGTCGCATCGCTCCTGCGGCCCGTGTCCCTCCGGGCATGACGCGACCTCACCGGGTTCGTGCGCGGACGAAGCGACGGCTGCCGGGATGCGATGACAGCGCGCTTGGCAGCGACCGGAATGCAAGCCCCACGGCAGCGGTGGCCGCCGCGGAGTGATGAGATAGCGCGATCGCAGCGGCACGCTTCACCTGGCAGGACGGCGAGCGGACGATCCACTTCGGGCACGACGCGCTCGACGTCGCGCTGCCCGAGCTGGGCGAGGGGTTCGCGCTGCTGTCGACTCCGCGCGCGCTCGCGACGGCGCCGGTGCTCGCCGAGCGAGCGGGCGCGGTCCACGAGGTCCCGCCCGGTCGCGTAGACGAGATCGCGGGCGCGCTGCTTGGCGAGGTCGACCCCGGCGCGCTGATCGTCGCGCTCGGCGGCGGACGCGTCGTCGACAGCGCCAAGGCGCTGGCGGCGGCGCGCCCGCCCGGCGAGCGCCCGCTCGTCGCGGCCGTCCCGACGACCCTCAGCGCGGCGGAGATGACGGCCGTGCACCGCCGCGCCGCGGGGGCCGACCCGTCGCTGCCCGCAGTGCGCCCGGCGCTGGTCGCCAACGACCCCGCGCTCAGCGCCTCGCAGCCGCCCGCCCAGCTCGCGGCGAGCGCCGCCAACGCGCTCGCCCACGCGGCCGAGGGTCCGGCGACGGTGCGCGCGAGCCCCGTCCCCACGCTTGCCGGCCGCGAGGCGGGGCGGTTGATCGCCGCCGCATACGCGGGCGCCGGCGACGAGCCCGACCGCGACGCGCTCGCGCTCGCGGCGCTGCTGTCGGGCTACACGATCGACAGCGCCGGCTACGGGCTGCATCACGTGATGTCGCAGACGCTCGCGCGCTTCGCCGGCATCGCTCACGGCCAGGCCAACGCGGTGATGCTGCCGCACACGCTCGTCGCGCTCGAGCGCCGCGGCGCAGCGGGCGTGGGCGCGCTCGTCGCGCTCGCGACGGATCTCGCGCGCCGCGCGCAGGCCGCCAGCCTGCGCGAGCTCGGGGTGCAGGAGTCGGCGCTCGAGCGCTGCGCCGACGCAGCCGCCGACCGCGCCGAGCTCGACGCGACCCCGCCCCGCCCGGACCGCGACGAGCTGCGGGCCCTCTATGCCGCGGCCTTCTGAGCGTCCGCCGGCCCGTCGCGACGAGACGCCGGTGCTCGACGCCGCGGCGTTCGACGACTTCGCGGCGCTCTTTCACCGCGACGAGCTGCGCGGCGTCATCGAGGAATGGCACGCCGAGTTCTACGGGCGCGGCTTCGCATCCCGCGTGCTGTGCCAGGCGCTGCGGGCAGACGCCTTCCGGGTGACCGGCGCGACGTCTAGATCTTCAGCAGGACGATCGTGTTCAGGACCCACACGATCGCGAAGCCGATCGTCCAGCGGTTGAGGTTGCGCTCGACGAGCGAGCCTCCGCCGAAGGGACCCGCGCCGGTGCCCACGCCGAAGGCGCCCGACAGGCCGGCGTCCTTGCCCGAGTGCATGAGCACGAGGAAGATCACGACGATCGACAGCAGGACCTGGACCGCGCTGAGAATGCTCTCCATGCCGGGCAGGGTAGCTCAGCTCAGCCGCGCGCCTCGTCGAGCGCCTTGAGGATCTCGACCGCCTCGGCCCGCAGCTGGCGGTCGAGCATCCGATGGTCCTCCGGCGAGAGCTTGCCCGTGCGCGCGTCCATCTCGGCGTCGCGGATCTCGCGGTACTTGGCCTCCTTGCGCGCCTCGAGCTCGGCGACCTGATCCTCGGCTTCGCTGCGCACCCGCTCAGCGGTGTCGCCGCGCAGCGGCGCCGACACGATCGCCACGACGGCGGCGAGGACGGCGAGGATGACGAGCAGGGCCACGATGTCCACGAAACGCGTCAGTGGGTCGCCCGGCGCTACGCGCGTCCGAGGTCTTCGGCGACGCGTGCCGCATAGCGTGCCGTGACACGGCGCCGCGCGGCGTCCGGCCCGGGCCAGAGCGCGATCAGGCCGCCGAGGAAGACGACGATCGAGCCGATCCAGATCCACGTCACGAGCGGCGAGCTGATCACGCGGAACGTGGCCTCGGGGCGGTCGGCGAGGTACGTGTCGACGATGCCCTTGAGCGCCGCGCCGAGCGCGCGGCCCTCGAGCGCCGGCGGGAGCTTGCCGGCCGCGGCGGCGAAGACGCGGTCACCCTCCTCGATCGTCGGCAGCAGCCGGCGGATGTCGGGCGTCATCGCCGTCCAGATGTCACGGCGCAGACCGGCGTCGAGGCCGATCTCGCTCGTCGCCTCGCCCTCGAAGAAGCGCCCGACCGGGCCCAGTCCGGCGACGTCGCGCGAGGGGTAGTAGCCGCGCTCGGGGCGCATCGTCGTCACGTGCCTGCCGTCGCGGCTGACATCGACGACGGCGCCGAAGGAGATCTTCTCCAGCTCGCCCTCGCGCATCGAGATCCGCGAGGTGGCGCGCTCGTAGGTGAAGGTGTAGTCGCCCGAGCGCACGCTCTGCCCGGGCGCGAGCCGCACGTCGCGGGCGTCGTTGAACGCCGACGACGCCGCGACGCCGACGAAGAGCAGCGCCATTCCCACGTGCACGAGATAGCCGCCGTAGCGGCGGCGGTTGCGGCCAACGAGCGAGCGCAGCGCCGCGAGCGGGTTCTCCCCCGTCATCGCGCGCCGCACGCCGACGCCGCGCCAGAACTCCTGGCCGACGCTCGCCACGACGAACGCCCCGCAGACGAACATCGCGAGCGCGAGCGGCCGGGCCGCCGCTCCGAGTGCGGCGAGCGCCACGCCGAGCGCGAGCGCGCCGACCGCCGGCAGCAGGAAGTTTCGCCGCGCGTTGGACGCCGTCGCCTTGCGCCACGCGATCACCGGCCCGATCCCGCTCAGCAGCACGAGCACGATCGCCAGCGGCACCGTGTACCTGTCGAACCAGGGCGGGCCGAGCGCGCGCCGCGTGCCGGTCAGCGCCTCGGCGATCAGCGGCCAGAACGTGCCCCAGAAGACGACGAACGCCATCGCGACGAGCACGAGGTTGTTCAGCAGGAAGACCGCCTCGCGCGAGAGCAGCGAGTCGAGGCGATTGTCGGAGCGCAGCTCGTTGCGGCGCAGCACCACGAGCCCGATCGAGCTCGCGATCAGGACGCCGATGAGGATCACGAACGGGACGCCGAGCGTCGACGCGCCGAACGCGTGGATCGAGTCGAGGATCCCGGAGCGCACGAGGAACGTGCCGAGGATCGCGAGCGTGCCGGTCGCCAGGACCAGCGACACGTTCCAGATCTTCAGCATCCCGCGCTTCTCCTGGATCATGATCGAGTGGATGAACGCGGTGCCGGTCAGCCACGGCAGCAGCGACGCGTTCTCGACGGGGTCCCAGGCCCAGTAGCCGCCCCACCCCAGTTCGGCGTAGGACCAGCGCGCGCCGAGCAGGATGCCGATCCCGAGAAACAGCCAGGCGCCGAGCGCGAAGCGGCGCGTCGCGCGGATCCAGTCGGCGGCGCCGACCTGGCGCGCGATCAGCGCGCCGATCGCGAACGCGAACGGGATCGTGAACAGCGTGTACCCCGAGTAGAGCATCGGGGGGTGGATCATCATGCTCGGGTGGCGCAGCAGCGGGTTGAGGCCGTTGCCGTCGGCCGGGGCGACCGCGAGCAGCGCGAACGGCGTCTCCTTGAACACGAGCAGCGCCGCGAAGAAGGCCGCGAAGCCGAGCAGGACCGCGGTCGCATACGGCGCGACGCGGCGCAGCTGCCGGCGTGTCGCGAACAGCACGAGGCTCGACCACAGCGACAGCAGCCAGAGCCACAGCAGCAGCGAGCCCTCCTGCGAGGACCAGGCCGCGGCGGCCTTGTAGAACGCGGGCGTCGTCGTCGACGAGTGGCTGGCGACCGTCGCGAAGCTGAAGTCCGAGCGCAGGAACGCGATCTCGAGGATCGCGAACGCGCCCGTGACGAGCGCCGCGATCGCGTAGACCGTCCAGCTCGCCGGGCCGTCGCCTTGCTTGCGGAAGCTCATGCCGCGGATCACGCGCGCACAGAGCATGGATGCACTGTCGTCGATGGCCACCATCGCCGGCTACAAGGGCGTGCTGCTCGCGGCCGTGGCGCTGCCGCGCATGTTCCCGATGCTGATGACGGCGGCGGGGACGATTTCTCCCGCCCGCGTCTTCGTCATGGGGGCCGGTGTCGCGGGCCTGCAGGCGATCTCGGTCGCGAGGCGGCTCGGCGCCAAGGTCGAGGCGTACGACGTCCGCGCCGCGGTGAAGGAGCAGGTCCAGAGCCTCGGCG
>JAHWJE010000010.1 GCA_019348575.1 Actinomycetota bacterium
GGAGAGACGACCGACGCCGACGGACGCCGGGGGTTCGTGCTGACGCTGCAGACCCGCGAGCAGCACATCCGCCGCGAGCGCGCGACGTCGAACATCTGCACCTCGCAGGCGCTCAACGCGCTCGGCGGCGTCGTGTACCTCAGCTGGCTCGGGCGGCGCGGGATCGTCGAGCTCGGCGAGCTGATGCTGCAGCGCACGCACTACGCGCGCGAGACGCTCGCCGCGCTGGACGGCGTCAGCAGGCTCCATGACCGCCCGGTGGTGCGCGAGTTCGCGCTGCGACTGGATGCCGACGTCGACCGCGTGCTCGAGCGCTGCGCGGCCGCCGGCGTCAACGCGGGCTGTGCCCTGGGGCGCTGCTACGACGAGTACGGCGACGGGCTGCTCGTGGCGATCACCGAGCAGCGCTCGCGGGCCGACATCGACCGGCTCGCCGAGGTGCTGGGAGAGGCCGTCGCCGCGGAGCGCGCCGGCGCCGCCTCGCAGGTCACCGCACCGGTAGCGTCGTCAGAAGGTCTGAGCCTGCGATGACCGAAGCACGAAACGACTCCTTCACGTCGCAGACGATGCAGCAGCGCGAGCGCGCGACGACGATCTTCGAGAAGGGCGCGCCCGGGCGGCGCGCGTTCCGTGCGCCCGAGCTCGACGTGCCGCAGGTCGACGGCCTGATCCCCGCGGCGCAGCGCCGCACCCAGCCGCCGCGCCTGCCGGAGGTCAGCGAGCCCGAGATCGTCCGCCACTACGTCAACCTGTCGAAGCGCAACTTCGACCTCGACTCGGGCTTCTATCCGCTCGGCTCGTGCACGATGAAGCACAACCCGCGCCTGCACGAGCGCGTCGCAGCGCTGCCCGGCCACGCGCGCCTGCACCCGCTGCAGGACCCGCGCCGCGCGCAGGGCGCGCTGGAGCTGATGTTCGCCCTGCAGGAGTCGCTGGCCGAGATCGCCGGCCTGCCGCACGTCTCGCTGCAGCCGTCGGCCGGCTCGCACGGCGAGCTTGCGGGCGTGCTGCTGACGCGTGCCTACCACGCCGACCGCGGCGAGCAGCGCACGAAGGTGCTGACGCCCGACTCGGCGCACGGCACGAATCCCGCGACGGTGACGATGGCCGGCTACGAGGTCGTCAAGGTCGCGCTGGACGCCGACGGCGGCGTCGATGTCGACGACCTGCGCGCGAAGGCCGACGACAGCGTCGCCTGCCTCATGCTGACGAACCCGAGCACGCTCGGGATCTTCGATCCCAACATCGAGGAGATCGCGCAGATCGTGCACGGCGTCGGGGCGACGCTCTACTACGACGGCGCGAACCTCAACGCGATCATGGGCTACTCGCGGCCCGGCGACATGGGCTTCGACATCGTGCACTTCAACCTGCACAAGACGTTCACGCAGCCGCACGGCGGCGGCGGCCCGGGTGCCGGGCCGATCGCCGTCAGCGACCGCATCGAGCCCTACCTGCCGCGCCCGCAGGTCGTGCGGCGCCCGGCTGCCAACGGCGGGCCGCCGACGTTCGACCTCGACGACCGGGCGGGGCGCGACTCGAAGTCGATCGGCAGGCTGCGCGGGTTCCAGGGCAACTACGGCGTCTTCGTGCGCACCTACGCGTACATCCGCTCGCTCGGCGCGGAGGGGCTGCAGGACGTCTCCGAGGTGGCCGTTCTCAACGCCAACTACCTGCTGGCGCGGCTGCGCGAGAAGGTCGGCGATCGGCTGCCGCTCGCCTTCGGCGAGCGCTGCATGCACGAGTTCGTCCTGTCGGGCGCGCCGATGAAGAAGGAGCTCGGCATCCGGACGCTCGATCTCGCCAAGCGCCTGCTCGACCACGGCTTCCACCCGCCGACCGTGTACTTCCCGCTCGTCGTCGACGAGGCGCTGCTGATCGAGCCGACCGAGACCGAGACCCGCGAGACGCTGGACGCGTTCGCCGACGCGATCGCCGCGATCGTCGCCGAGGCCGAGGAGGACCCCGAGATCGCGCGCAACGCGCCGTACACCACGCCTGTCCGGCGTCTGGACGAGGCCGGCGCCGCCAAGCGCCCGCGGGTGCGCGAGGTCCTGCCCGACTGAGTCGAGCGCGGCGCCGCCCCGGCGGCGCCGAGCGAGCTTCAGCGCGCCAGCGCCGACTCGTCGGTTGCTTCTTGCGAGGCCGCAGCGTCGCGCGTATGGTCCGCCGCCGGGAGATCAGGGGGAGGGACCATGAAGCGCGCCATCTGGATCGGCACCGCCGCACTGCTGGCAGGTCTGGGATGTGCATCCAGCGCGAACGCAGCGTCCGCGCCGTACGAGGCGCACACGGTGATCGTCAAGTACGCCGACGGCGCGTCGCCGGCACAGCGCGCCCGCGCGCGCCGGCGCGCCGGCGTGCTCGGGACGCTCGCCGCGATCCGCGGCGTCGGGGCGCGGGTCGTGCGCGTCGCGGGCGATCCGGCCGCGGCCGCCGCGCGGCTGGACGGCTCAGCCGCCGTGCTGTACGCCGAGCCCAACTACATCGTGCGGGCGACCGGCATCCCCAACGACCCCCGCTTCGGCGAGCTGTACGCCCTGCACAACACCGGCCAGTCGGGCGGCGTGCCCGATGCGGACATCGACGCCCCGGAGGGATGGAGCGCGCTGTTCGGGCCGACGTTCCCGGCCTCGGGCGGCGCGAAGATCGGCATCGTCGACACGGGCGTCGTGGCCGGCCACGAGGATCTCGCGGGCAAGGTCGTCAACTGCGCCGGCGTGCGCTCCTTCGGGATCGACGTGCTCGGGATCATCACCCTGCCGCTGTTCGGCGACCCGACGATCGTCGGCGGGCGCTGCGCCGACGACAACGGCCACGGCACGCATGTCGCGGGCACGGCGGCGGCGCGCGCCGACAACGGGCGCGGTGTCGCCGGCGTCGCGTTCAACTCGCCGCTGGCGATCTGCAAGGCACTGGATCGCCTCGGCGTCGGCACGGTCGCGGGGATCGCCAACTGCATCGGCTACCTCGCCGCCAACGGCGCGAAGATCATCTCGATGTCGCTCGGGACGGCGACCGAATCGGAGACGCTGCACGCCGCCGTCGTCGCCGCGAGCAGCAGGGCGCTGATCGTCGCGGCGGCCGGAAACGACGGCACTCCGGCGCCGAGCTACCCGGCGTTCTTCCCCGAGGTCGTCTCCGTCGCGGCGACCGACAACCGCGACCGGCGCGCGCTGTTCTCGACGTTCAACGCCGACGTCGAGGTCGCCGCGCCCGGAGTCGACATCCTCTCGACCTGGAACAGGGGCGCCTACGTCGTCGCCTCCGGTAGCTCGATGGCGACGCCGCATGCCGCCGGCGTGGCGGCGCTGATCGCCGGGCGCTTCCCCGCCGCCGGCCCCTCGCTGTGGCGCGCGAGGCTGACCGCGGCCGTCGACGACCTCGCGCCGGCGGGCCGCGACCCGCAGACGGGCTTCGGCCGGGTGAACCTCGCCAAGGCCGCGACGCTGCCGTAGCAGCCGCCCGCCCGCCGCCCCGCGCGATCAAGGCGAAGGTAGCCTGATCCGCCGTGGCGCACGTCATCTTCAGCGGCATCCAGCCGACGGGGCGCAAGCACCTGGGCAACTACATCGGCGCGATCATGCAGTACGTCGCCGGGCAGGATCGCGGGGACCCCGCGATCTACTGCATCGTCGACCTGCATGCGACGACGGTGCCCTACGACCCCGGCGAGCTGCGCGAGCGCGTGCACGACACGGCCGCCGTCCTGCTCGCGGCCGGGCTCGACCCCGAGCGCTGCATCCTCTTTCGCCAGGCCGACGTCAAGGAGCACACCGAGCTGTGCTGGCTGCTGACGTCGGTCACGGCGCTCGGGGAGCTCAACCGGATGCACCAGTTCCGCGACAAGTCGGCCGCGCAGCGCGAGCTCGTCTCGGCAGGCCTGCTGCTGTACCCGGTCCTGCAGGCGGCCGACGTGCTCGCCTACCGCGCGCACGAGGTTCCCGTCGGCGAGGACCAGCGCGAGCACCTCGAGCTCATGCGCAACATCGCCGAGCGCTTCAACGCGCGCTTCGGCGAGAACACGCTCGTCGTGCCGCAGCACCGCATCCCCGAGGTCGGCGCGCGCGTGCGCGACCTCCAGCAGCCCGAGCGAAAGATGTCGACGACCGGCGGCAGCGAGCAGGGCACCGTCTACCTGCTCGACGAGCCCGACGTGATCCGGCGCAAGTTCAAGCGCGCCGTGACCGACTCCGACGACCCGCCCGTCCTGCGGCGCGGCGACGACAAGCCCGGCGTGACGAACCTCATCGACATCCTCGCCACGCTGCGCGGCGTCTCGCCGGGCAGCGTCGAGCAGGAGCTCGCGAGCGCGCGCGGCTACGGCGACCTCAAGCTCGCGGTGGGCGACGCCGTCGTCGAGTCGCTGGCGGCGCTGCAAGAGCGCTACCGCGCGATCCGCGCCGATACGCAGGCGCTCGAGCAGACGCTCGCGGCCGGCGCGGCGAGGGCGCGCGCGATCGCGTCGGCGACGCTGGCGGACGTGCGCGACGTGATGGGGATAGGCGCCAAGCCGTGAGTGGCGCGAAACCGCTAGGGTCGCGCCGATGAACGCACACAACGAAAACGGCTTTGAGACTCTCGATGCCATCTTCATCCTGCTGGTCATCTTCCTGCTGCTCGGCGTGGCGCTGATCATCTTGCTGTAGCCGGGCAGGTGGTCGGCGGGTGAGCGTCGTGTGCCGTCGTTAGCCTGCGGGGTCATGACCGTCGCCTCCCTCGAACTGGACCTCGACGTCTTCTCGGGGCCGTTCGACCTTCTCCTGACGCTCGTCCTGCGCGAGGAGATCGACCTGCTCGAGGTGCAGCTCGCCGACATCGTCATCTCCTACCTCGATCACCTCGAGTCGCGCGGCGAGCTCGACCTCGAGGCCGCGACGGAGTTCCTCGTGCTGATCGCCGCGCTGCTGGAGCTCAAGTCGCGCCTGATGCTGCCGCGCGAGCACGACGAGCTGCCCGACTTCGAGCCCGGCGAGGCTGCCGAGGAGCTGCTCGCGCGGATGCTCGAGGCCCAGCGCTACCGCCGCGCCGCCGGGCATCTCGCGGCGCGGCTGGCCGCAGAGGCGGGGGTCCGCTATCGCGCCGCGCCGCTGCCGCCGGCGCTGCGGCGCACGAACCTCGCCGACGCAGGCGCGCTCTACAGCCCGCGCCGGCTCGGCGCCGCGCTGGGCGGGCTGCTGCGCGTGCCGCCGCCGCTGGCGCTCGGGCACCTGACGATCTCGCGCGTGACGACCGCAGAGCGCCTGGCGCACCTGCGCGCGCTCCTGCGGCGCGGGGCGACGACGTTCGACGATGCCGTCCGCGGCGCCGACCGCGTCACCGTCGCCGTCACGCTGTTCGCGCTGCTCGAGCTCTACAAGCAGGGCGAGGCGACCTGGACCCAGGACGAGCCGTTCGGCGAGATCGCGATCACACCCGCCTCGCGGCCGGCGCACGTGCACGCCGTCGCGTCATGACCGAGCTCGCGCGGATCGTCGAGGCGCTGCTGTTCCTGTCGGCCGACGCGGTCAGCGTCGTCGACCTCGCCGCGGCCACCGGCTGCGACGCGCAGGAGATCGCCGCGGCGCTCGCGGAGCTCGACCGCGAGTACGCGCCCGGTCGGCGGGGGCTGCAGCTCAAGCGCGTCGCAGGCGGGATCGCGCTCGCGACGGACCCCGTCGCCGAGGACGCCGCGCGGCGGCTGCTGGCCCGGCCGCGCACGCCGCCGCTGACACCCGCGCAGGCCGAGACGCTTGCGATCGTCGCCTACCTGCAGCCGGTCTCGCGGCCGGAGATCACCCGCATCCGCGGCGTCGCGGCGGAGTCGGCGAGCGCCACGCTCGAGGAGCGCGGCCTGATCGAGGAGGCGGGCCGCTCGCAGTTCGGCGCCGTCCTGTACCGCACCACCGATCTCTTCCTCAGGCTCTTCGGGCTGGACTCGCTCGACGCGCTGCCGAGCGTCGCCGAGTGGGACCCGTCGCCCGACGAGGAGGCCGATCTGCGCGACCGCCTGCTGCGAGCCGGCGAGCAGCGCGCGGGCGACGCCGCGGCGCTGTGAGCTACGCCCGCGCGGCGGCGAGCTGGCCGCACGCGGCCGCGATGTCGCGCCCGCGCGTCAGCCGCACCGTCGCGCGCAGGCCGTGCTCCTCGAGCACGGCGCGGAAGGCGTCGATCGCGGCGCGCGAGGAGCCCTCGTAGACCGACCCGGTCGGGTTGTAGGGGATCAGGTTGACCTTGTAGCGCGCGGGGTCGAGCAGCCCGGCGAGGCGGCGCGCCTGCGCGTGGGTGTCGTTGACGCCCGCGAGCATCAGGTACTCGACGAAGACGCGCCGGCGCTTGGCCGCGTGGAAGCGCACGCAGGCGTCGAGCACGTCGCTCAGCGGGTAGCGCTCGTTGACGGGCATGATCTGCGAGCGCAGCGCGCCGTCGGCGGCGTGCAGCGACAGCGCGAGGCGGATCGGCATCTCGGTCTGCGCGAGCCGCTCGATGCCGGGAATCCAGCCGACGGTCGAGATCGCGGTGCGGCGGTGCGTGATGCCGATGTCGGGCAGGCGCCGGCAGGCCGCGAGCACGTTGTCGAGGTTCATCATCGGCTCGCCCATCCCCATGAAGACGGCGTGGTCGGGAGCGTCCTCCGCGGGGCATCCGGCCCCGCGTCCTGATGACGACGGTCGGCTTCCGGCCGCCCGAAGCAATCGGCGAAAGTGCAGCGCCTGGTCGAGGATCTCCGACGCCGTCAGGTTGCGCCCGAACCTCATCGCGCCGGTCGCGCAGAACGTGCACGTCAGCGGGCAGCCCGACTGCGAGGAGAGGCACAGCGAGCGGCGGCCGTCGCGGTAGCGCATCAGCACCGCCTCGACCGGGCGCCCGTCGGCGGTGTGGAAGAGCGACTTCACGGTGCCGTCGCGGGCGTGTGCCTCGTCGTCGAGCGTGAGCGTCGAGAAGGGCACCTCGTCGGCCAGTCGCGCGCGCAGCGCGGCCGGCAGGTCGGTCATCGCCTCGTAGCCGCCGGCGCCACGCGCCGCCCACGCCCACACCTGACGGGCGCGGAAGGCCGGCTGGCCGGCGCCGGCAAGCGCGCGTTCGAGCAGCTCGAGGTCCACGTGTCCAATCTAGCCCCGCCCGGCCCGCCCGATCAGTCGAGGTCGGCGAACTCGAAGATCGCCGAGCCGACGGCCGAGAGCATCGGCACGCCGGCTGCCGCGAGCTCGTGGGCGCCCGTCGTGTGCCAGTGGCCCGAGACGTACGTGCGCCGGCCGCCCTGCGCGTCGACCGCCCAGGCGCCGCGGTGCATCCCGTCGGCCGTCTTTCGCACGAGATCGACCCACCAGCGCAGCGCGTCCTCGTCTCCCATCTTCGAGGTCAGCGCCGTCGCGCGCAGCCCGTCGTCGGACAGCGGCTCGAGCACGATCGTGAGGCTCTCCCGGTTCATCGCCACATGCTGCATCTGGTTGACGGCGACGATCTCGAACGGCTCGCGGCGCAGGCAGATCCGGCGCACCGGCTCCAGTTCGGCGATCGCGGCGTGCAGGTCGCCGCCGATCGGGATGGCGCCGACCAGGTAGTCGGGAAAGAAGCGCTCGACCGACATGTGCAGTTCGTGCTCGGCCGCCCACCCGGCCGCGATCTCGACGAGCTCCTCGCGCGTCGCGTGCAGCGGCAGCGCGAAATGGATCATCTCCGGATAGAACGGGTTGGGCTCGGCCGGCACCTGCGACCATCGTAGGCATGCGCCTCGCGAAGGTCCTCGCCCATGCCGGCGTCGCGTCGCGGCGTGGGGCGGAGGAGATCATCCGCGCGGGCCGCGTGACGATCGCCGGGAAGATCGTCACCGACCCCGCCCGCGACGTCGATGCCGACAGCGGCGTCGCGGTCGACGGGCGCTACGTCGAGGGGCCCGAGGAGCGGATGGTCTTCGTCCTCAACAAGCCGCGCGGCGTGCTGTCGACGGCGGCCGACACGCACGGGCGCCGCACGGTCGTCGACCTCGTCCCGTCACGCGGCGCGCGGCTGTACCCCGTCGGGCGCCTGGACGTCGACAGCACCGGGCTCATCCTCGTCACGAACGACGGCGACCTCGCCCAGCGCCTGACCCATCCCTCCTTCGAGGTTCCGCGCACGTACCGCGTCACGGTGCGCCCGGTGCCGGTCGGCGAGCGCGCGCTGCGCGCCCTGCGCGAGGGCGTCGACCTCGACGACGGTCGCACGGCCCCGGCGAAGGTGCGCCAGCTGCGCCCGGGCGTGCTCGAGCTGACGATCCACGAGGGCCGCAACCACCAGGTCAAGCGGATGTGCGAGGCCGTCGGGCACCGCGTGAACGCGCTGCAGCGGGTGCGCTTCGGCCCGCTGCGGCTCGACGGCCTGCCCGAGGGCGCGCACCGGCGGTTGCGGGCGGCCGAGGTCGAGGGGCTGCGCAAGGCCGCGTCCGCCCCCGCCGCTCGCTGACGCTCGCCCCGTTCTTCCCCCACCCACTAGCATCGCCCCCGCTATGCGGCTCTTCGCCCTGCGGGGGGCCTCGTCGGTGGACCGCAACGACGCCCAGGCGATCCTCGGGGCGACCGAGTGGCTGCTGCGCGAGATCCTCAAGCTCAACGACCTGCACCCCAGCGACGTCGTCAGCTGCATCTTCACGCTGACCGAGGATCTCGACGCCGAGTTCCCGGCCGTCGCCGCGCGCAACATGGGCTTCTCGCGGGTGCCGCTGCTGTGCTCGCGCGAGGTGCCCGTGCCCGGCTCGCTGCCGCGCGTCATCCGCGTGCTGATGCACTACTACGCGCCCGACCACCACGTCGCGCGGCATGTGTACCTCGGCGAGGCCCGGACGTTGCGCGAGGACCTCGAGGGCGCGCAGTGAGAGACCGCTTCGCGAAGCTGTCGCAGGGCGAGTGGCTGGTGCTCGTCGCCGGGCCGCTGCTGATCGCCGACCTCGTGTTCCTGTCCTGGCACGACATCGACCTCGGCAACCTCGACCGCCTCGTCGACACGACGGTCACCGCCGTGGAGGAGCCCTACGCCGGCTACGGGATCGCCGCGGTCGTCCTCACGACGGTCATGATCATCCAGATCGTGCTCGCCAGGCTGCTGTCCGTGCGCCTGCCCGAGCCGCCCGTCCCGTGGTCGCAGATCCACCTGATCCTGGGCATCTTCGTCGCCGTCGTCCTCGTCATCAAGCTCGTGCGGCTGACCGACTCGCTCGGCTACGGCGCGTACAGCGGCGTGCTCGCCGCGATCCTCGTCGCCTACGGCGGCCTTCGCATCAGCCAGGAGGCCGCCGGCTCCGCGTAGTGGGTCGCCCAGGAACGTTGTGCCTGAAACCCCGGGATGCCGGCGCCGCCAGGCAAGGACGCAGGATCGAAGGTGTGGCTCTGCCACATCGAGATCCGAGGACGCCGCCTGGCGGTGATCGGCGCCCGAGGTTTCGGGTGCAACGTTTGTGGGCGGCCCACCAGCCCGCGCTCGCGGCGTCGCCGACGAGATGCGGAACAATGGCGCGATGGCGATCGAGTTCTCCGCGCGCATCCGGCGGATCCCCAGCTACCCCGTCGCCGACGGCTACTCGCTGCCCGACGACGTCGCGATGCTCGCTTCCAACGAGTCGCCCGACCCGCCGCTGCGCCAGGTCGTGGAGGCGGCATCACGCGCGCTGGCGGGCGTCAACCGCTATCCGGATCCCTCCAACTCGACGCTCAAGCGCGCGCTGAGCGGCCGCTACGGCGTTCCGGCGAGCCGGATCGCGATCGGCAACGGGTCCTGCGACATCCTGCTCGCCGCGGGCGAGGCGCTGCTCGAGCCGGGCGCCGAAGTCGTCTACGCGTGGCCGTCGTTCAGCGTCTACCCGCACCTTGCCGCCGCCTCGGGCGCACGCGCGATCACCGTTGCGCTCGACGACGAGCACCGCCACGACCTCGACGCGATGGCCGCGGAGATCACGGTCGCCACGCGCCTCGTGATCGTCTGCAACCCGAACAACCCGACGTCGACGGCGCTGCCGTTCGCCGACCTCGCCGCCTTCGTCGCGAAGGTCCCGCGCCACGTCGCGCTGATCGTCGACGAGGCCTACTGCGAGTTCAACCTGCTCGACGACCCCGACACGACGATCGACCTGCTCGCGCGCCACCCGAACCTCGTGCTGCTGCGCACGTTCTCGAAGATCTACGGCCTCGCCGGCCTGCGCGCCGGCTTTGCGCTGTGCGGCTCGGAGGACTTCCCGCGCGCCGTCGAGCAGGTGCGCCAGCCGTTCTTCTGCAACGCCGCGGCGCAGGCGGCCGCGGTCGAGGCGCTCAAGCACCAGGACGCGGTCGCCGAGCGCGTCGAGCGGGCGATCGTCGCGCGCGTGGAGATCGAGGCGGGCCTGAACGAGCTCGGCATCGAGCCCGCCGAGTCGCAGGCGAACTTCTGCTGGTTCGATCTTCCGCAGGACGCCGACGAGGCCGAGGTCGTCAGGGGACTCGCCGAGCGGGGGGTGCTCGTCCGCGCCGGCGCCGCGCTCGGGCGCACGGGAGCGCTGCGGGTCACGTACGGCACGCCGGCGCAGAACGTCCGCTTCCTCGACGCTCTCGGTCAAGTCCTCTAGAGTGCAAGTCGCATGATCCGGTCCGCCGACAGCGCTCGCATCACCTTCACGTTCGCGCGTCGGTATCTCGCCTGGCGATTTATCTAGGCGCTCGGCTCACCGCACCCCTGCTTCACCGCCCTTTCGCCGAGCGCCCGCCGTACCGCCAGCCAGGCGTTTGCACCCTCTTCGTGAAAGGACCGGTAGAACAGTGACGATCGTGATCAGACAGGCGGCGGACCGGCAGCTCTGCTCGCGCGACCGCGAAGCGGTGGCGTGAAGATGGTCTCCACGCGTCCGGATCAGGTGACGGGCGTCAGCGACCTGCGGATCGCGCGCGTGTCCCCGCTCACCACGCCCGCCGACCTGCTGGAACACCTCCCGCTCGAGCCCGAGCTGGCCGACGTCGTGCTGCGCGGGCGCGACATCGTCGAAGCGATCCTCGCCCGCACCGACGACCGCCTGCTCGTCGTCGTCGGGCCGTGCAGCGTGCACGACGTCGGTGCGGCGCTCGAGTACGCGCGCAGGCTGCGCGAGCAGGCGGCGCGCCACGAGGACGAGCTGCTGATCGCGATGCGCGTGTACTTCGAGAAGCCGCGCACGACGACCGGCTGGAAGGGGCTCATCAACGACCCGCACCTCGACAACTCCGGCGACGTCGACGCCGGCGTGCGGATGGCGCGCGAGCTGCTGCTCGAGGTGCTGCGGCTCGGGCTCCCCGTCGGCTGCGAGTTCCTCGACCCGATCACGCCGCAGTACATCTCCGACGCGGTCTCCTGGGCGGCGATCGGCGCGCGCACGACCGAGAGCCAGATCCACCGCCAGCTCGGCTCGGGCCTGTCGATGCCGGTCGGCTTCAAGAACCGCACCGACGGCAACGTCCAGGTCGCCGTCGACGCCGTTCGCGCCGCGGCGGCGACCCACTCCTTCGCCGGCGTCGACATCCGCGGGATCCCGGCGATCATGCACACGACCGGCAACCCCGACGGGCACGTCATCCTGCGCGGCGGGCGCGACGAGCCCAACCACGGCCGCGCCGGCGTCGCCGCCGCGCTCGCCCGGTTGCGCAAGGCCGGCCTCGCCGAGCGGCTCGTGATCGACGCGTCGCACGACAACAGCGCCAAGGACCAGGAGCGCCAGCCCGCCGTCGCCGCCCAGATCGCCGCGCAGGTCGCCGGCGGCGAGCGCGCGATCATCGGCGTCATGCTCGAGTCGTTCCTCGTCGCCGGCAGGCAGGACGTCGTCGACGGGGGCGAGCTGACGTACGGCCAGTCGATCACCGACGCCTGCATGGGCTGGGAGGCGACGGTCGGCGTGCTCGACGAGCTCGCCGCCGCGGTGCGCGCGCGGCGCGCGCTGAGCTGACGGTGGTCGGCGCCGGATGAGGGTCGCGCTCGCCGGCGTCGGTCTGATCGGCGGCTCCGTCGGGATGGCGGCCCGCCGCCGCCTCGGCGCGCACGTCGTCGGCTGGAACCGCAGCCCCGCCGCGCTCGAGATCGCGCTGCGCTGCGGCGCGATCGACGAGGCGGTCTCGAGCGTCGCCGAGCTCGGGCGCGCGGACGTCGCGATCGCCGGCGTCGCGGTCGACGCGCTGCCCGCCACGGTGCGCTCGCTGTGCGAGGCGCTGCCCGGCGCCGTCGTGACCGACGTCGGCTCGACGAAGGGGGCGCTCGTGGCGGCGGTCGAGGATCCGAGCTTCATCGGCGGTCACCCGCTCGCCGGCGCCGAGGCGACCGGCGTCGCGCACGCCCGCGAGGACCTGTTCGAGGGCGCCACCTGGTACCTGACGCCGCGCGACGAGACGCCCGGCGTCCTCTACGAGCGCCTCGCGCGGTTCGTCGCCGGGCTCGGGGCGGTCCCGACGGCGATCGCGCCCGGCGACCACGACCGTCTGATGGCGGCGGTCTCGCACCTGCCGCACGTCGTGGCGAACCTGCTCGTCGCGCAGGCGGCCGACGCGCTGGGCGGCGAGACGCTTCCCGCCACGGGGCCGAGCTTTCGCGACGCCACGCGCGTCGCCGGCGCCAACCCGGCGCTGTGGGCGCAGATCTACAACGCCAATCGCGCTGCACTGGGGAAGCAGATCGACGACCTCCTGCGGCGGCTGGGCGAGGTCCGCGGGCTGCTCGACGCGGGCAGCGCCGAGCTCGCGGCCTGGCAGCAGGCCGCCGCCGGGCAGCGCGCCGCGCTGCTCGAGGTGGGCCTGGCGGGCGGGCGCGGCGCGGTGCGCGAGATCCGCGCCGCGGTGCCCAACAAGCCCGGCGTCGTGGCGCAGATCGCGCTCGCGCGTGAGGGACTGCAGGATTCCGTACGGCGCCATCACCAGGTCGAACCTGAGGCGGCGCCTGAACGGCAGCTGCCGGATGTCCCCGCGGAGGAGCATGGCCCGCAGCCTCGCGGCCCTCAGCCGCTGCCGCGCGCGCGCCAGCATCGGAGCGGACCGGTCGATGCCGACGATACGGGCGCCCGCCCGCGCAACCGGGATGGTGATCCGTCCCGTGCCGCA
>JAHWJE010000110.1 GCA_019348575.1 Actinomycetota bacterium
GAGGAGGTCAAGCTCGAGATCGGCTCGGCGCACGCGCTGGAGGAAGAGGTCCAGGCCGAGATCCGCGGGCGCGACATGGTCTCCGGGCTGCCCAAGACGGTCGTGCTGACGAGCGAGGAGATCCGCCAGGCGCTCGAGGAGCCGTTGTCGCAGATCATCGACGCCGTCAAGGAGACGCTGGACCGCACCCCTCCCGAGCTGTCATCGGACATCATGGACCGCGGGATCATGCTCGCCGGGGGCGGATCGCTGCTGCAGGGGCTGGACGAGCGCCTGCGCGAGGAGACGCAGATGCCGTGTCATCTCGCCGAGTCGCCGCTGACATGCGTGGCCGTCGGCTCGGGCCGGTCGCTGGAGGAGTTCGAGGTGATCCACCGCACGAACCGCAACTCGAACAAGAACCGCCGCAAGCGCTACTAGTGGAGTCGACGCCCGCGTGTACGACAAAACCGTCCGCCGGCGCAGGGCAGTCCTCGGACTGCTCGTCGCCTGCTCGCTGATCTTGCTCACCGCCTACTTCGGGGAGACCGGCGGCGGCGCCCTGCACGGCGTGCAGCGCGGCACGAGCGAGATCCTCAACCCGATCCAGGAGGGAGCGAGCCGGGCGCTGAAGCCGATCCGCGACCTGTTCGGATGGTTCGGCGACACGATCGCCGCCAAGGGCCAGGTCGAGGAGCTGCGCCGCGAGCGCGACCGCCTGCGCAGCGAGGTGGTGGCCGACGAGGTCCGGAAGTCCGACTACGACCGGCTCGCGAGGATGGTCGAGCTCGACGGCGCGCTCGGCCTGCAGGACAAGGGCCTCAAGACCGGCCGCGTGATCTTCCAGTCGCCGACCGTCTGGTATGCGACCGTTCGCGTCGACAAGGGATCGGACGACGGCGTGCGCGTGGGACACCCGGTGATCAACGAACAGGCCCTGATCGGGCGCGTGACCGAGGTCTTCCGCGGGGCGGCCCAGGTCACGCTGATCACCGACACCACGATGAAGGTGCCGGCGCGCGCCGGGCCGCGCGGCGAGTTCGGCATCGTCGAGCCGTCGAGCGCCGGCAACCCCAACGACCTCGTCATGAAGTTCACGAAGCCCGGGGCGCGCATCAGCGTCGGCGACCGCGTCGTGACGCGCGGGACCGAGCCCGAGGATCGCAAGCAGTCGCTGTATCCCGTCGGCCTGCCGATCGGGCAGGTCACGCGCATCGAGAACGAGGGCACCGACACGCAGGAGATCCACCTGCGCCCGTATGCCGACATGCGCAGCCTGGACTTCGTCCAGATCATCACCAAGCCCCGCGGGGGCGACGGATGATCGTCGTGACGCCGCAGCTGCTCGCCCGCCTCGCCGCCGTCGGCCTGCTCGGCGTCGTCGTGCAGACCGCGTTCATCTCGCAGCTGCCGATCGCGGGCGCCACCGCCGACCTGTCGCCGCTGCTCGTCATGACCGTCGGCCTGCTCTGCGGATCGCTGGCGGGCGGCTGCTTCGGCTTCGCCGTGGGCCTGTTCGCCGACGTCGTCTCGCTGCAGACGCTCGGCGTCTCGTCGCTCGTGCTGCTCGGCGTCGGCTACGGCACCGGTCGCCTGCGCGAGGCGCGCGACCCGGAGGGCGCGCTCGTGCCGGTCGCCGTCGGCGCGGCGGCGACGCTCGCGTTCGGGATCGGCTTTGCGCTGCTGCAGTTCCTGCTCGGCGTCGAGGCGCCCGTCAGCTGGGCGCTGCTGCGCCAGCTGCTGGCGACGCTCGTCGTCAACGCGCTGCTCGCGCTGCCGGTCTACGCGCTCGTGCGGCGCAGCCTGCAGCCGGCGCTGCCCGAGGATCCGCGCCGCCGCCGCCGGCGCGCCTACACCACCGGCGGCCTGAGCCCGCTGTCGCGCGGAGTGGAGGTCCGGCGATGATGATGGAGCCCGCCGGCGACCGCCGCGTCCCGATCACCCCGCAGCTCGCGCTGCGCGTCGCGATCCTCGGCGGCGTGGCCCTCGCACTGTTCGCGATCGTCTTCTTCCGCCTGTGGTACCTGCAGGTGCTGTCGGGCGACAAGTACCTCGCGCAGGCCAGCAGCAACCGCGTGCGCGAGCTGCGCATCCAGGCGCCGCGCGGCAAGATCGTCGACCGCAACGGCAAGGTCATCGTGCGCAACCGCCAGGCCGTCGTCGTCGAGCTCGACCCCGCCAAGCTGCCCGACGAGGAGCGCGAGGCCGCGGCCGAGTGGGGCAAGCGGGCGGGTGCCCGGCTCGCGCGGCCGAAGGGCAGGCGCGGCGACCCGATCCCCTACCCCCCGATCGCCGGCAAGGCGCTCGAGCGGCGCTACCGCACGCTCGGCGCCGTCGTCGGCAAGTCGGCGAAGCAGATCCACCGAGAGGTCGTGCGCTCGCTCGTGCTCGTCCCGTACTCCTCGATCCGGATCAAGACCGACGTCGAGGATTCCGTCCTGGCCCACATCTCCGAGCGGCCCGAGCGCTTCCCGGGCGTCAAGGTCGAGAAGACCTACCTGCGCGACTACCCGCACGAGACGCTCGCCGCGCAGATCGTCGGGACCGTCGGCGAGATCACCCCCAAGCAGCTCAAGAGCGCGCGCTACCGCGGCGTCAAGCAGGGCACGATCATCGGCACCGACGGCCTCGAGCGCACATACGACCGCTACCTGCGCGGCGTCGACGGCGTGCAGCGCGTGCAGGTCGACGCGTTCGGCCGGCCGGTCCCCAACGGCGAGCTCAAGCGCGAGGAGCCGATCGGCGGCCAGCGGCTGCGCCTGTCGCTGGACCTCGCGCTGCAGAAGACGGGGCAGCTCGCGCTCGGCAACATCGGCGGCGGCAGGCCGGGCGCGTTCGTCGCGCTGGACCCGCGCGACGGCCAGGTGCTCGGCATGGGCTCTCATCCGAGCTTCGATCCGGCCGTGCTGACCAAGCCGTTCTCGCAGGAGCGCTACGAGCAGCTGCTCGGCGAGGGCGGCGTCGGGCCGCTCTTCAACCGGGCGATCTCCGGCCGCTATCCGACGGGCTCGACGTTCAAGGCGGTCACCGCGCTGGCCGGACTTGAGAAGGGGCTGATCACGCCCGGCACCACGATCGTCGACGCGGGCTGCATCCAGGTCGGTGAGATCGAGCGCTGCAACGCCAAGAAGCAGGCCTACGGCCCGGTCGACCTCTCGCGCGCGCTGCAGGTCTCCTCGGACATCTACTTCTACACGCTCGGGATGAACGCGTTCTACAACAACGGCAAGCGCGGCGACGTCGTCATCCAGCGTTACGCGCGCAAGCTCGGCTTCGGCAAGCCGACCGGGATCGACCTGCCCGGCGAGGACAGCGGCGTCGTCCCCGACAGGAGGTGGCGCGAGGAGCGCAACAAGGCCGAGGTCGAGTGCCGCAAGAAGAGGGGCATCCCGCAGAGCGCCGACGTCTACGCCGCCGGCGCCGCCGGCTGCGGGATCGCCGACGGGCGGCCGTACAACCTCGGCGACACCGTCAACATCGCGATCGGTCAGGGCGACCTGCAGGCGACGCCGTTGCAGCTCGCCGTCGCCTACGCGGCGATCCAGAACAGGGGGCGCGTGGTGGTGCCACACCTCGGGCTGGAGATCGAACGGGCCAACGGCGAGCTCGTGCAGCGCATCGAGCGCGACCCCGCGCGCCGGATCAAGATGGACGAGGAGGATCGCCAGGCCGTCGCCGAGGGACTGCGGCGCGCGGCGAGCGAGGCCGGCGGAACCTCGGCCGACGTCTTCGCCGGCTGGCCGCACGCCGAGCTTCCAGTCTTCGGCAAGACCGGCACGGCGCAGACGTCGAAGGGCGACCAGTCCTGGTACGTCGCCTACGTCCCACATCCCAAGCGTCCGATCGTCGTCGCCGTGACGGTCGAGCGCGGCGGCTTCGGCGCCGAGACCGCGGCCCCGGCCGCCTGCCGGATGCTCGCCAAGTTCTACGCCGTCGAGGGCGCCGCCTGCGCGCGCGGGGAGTCCGTTACGCAATGAACGAGCCGGTCGCCACGCGCCTGCCGGCCGGCCTGCGCCTGCCCTTCGATCCGCTGCTCGCGCTGGCGGCGGTGGGGCTGATGGCCGCCTCGCTCGTTACCCTCAGCGCATCGACGAGCACAGACGTCCCCGGCGATCCGCACTACTACGTCACGCGGCAATGCGTGTTCTTCGTCGTCGGCACGCTCGTGGCGATCGTCCTCAGCCGGATCGACTACTCGCGGCTGCGGGAGCTGAAGTACGGGATCTACGCGTCGCTGATCGGCATCCTGCTGCTCGTCGCGGTCTTCGGCGGCGTCACGCGCGGGTCGCGGCGAGCGATCCAGCTGCCGTTCTTCGAGGTGCAGGCCTCCGAGCTGGGCAAGGTCCTGCTCGTGGTCGCGCTGGCGGGCTTCGTCGTCGATCGCTCGCGGCGGCTCGGCGAGCGCGATACGACGGCGCGGCTCGTGCTCCTGGCGATGGTCCCGGCGATCTTCGTGATGACCTCCGACCTCGGCTCGGGCCTCGTCTACATCGCGATCCTGTTCGCCGTGCTGTTCGTCGCCGGCGTCAGCTGGCGGCACTTCGCCGGGCTGCTGACGCTCGGCGCCGTCTCGCTCGCGCTCGTGCTGACCGCGGCTCCGGCGCTGGGGGTGACGGTGCTCGAGAAGTACCAGGTCGAGCGCCTGACGTCGTTCCTGGAGCCCTCGGCGGTCGCAGGCGACGCCGGCTATCAACAGAACCAGTCGCGGATCGCGATCGGCTCGGGCCAGAAGACCGGCCGCGGCGATCGGGCGACGCAGTCGCCGCTGAACTTCCTGCCCGAGGACCGCACCGACTTCGCGTACGCCGTCGTCGGCGAGCGCTGGGGGTTCGCCGGCGCCGGCCTCGTCCTCTCGCTGTACGCGCTGCTGGTCTGGCGCGGCCTTCGGATCCTCACCGTGGCCAAGAATCTCTACGGCGCGCTGATCGCCGGCGGCATCGTGGCCATGCTCCTGTTTCAGGTCTTCATCAACGTCGGCATGAACGTGGGGATCATGCCCATCACCGGCATCCCGCTGCCGCTCCTCTCGTACGGCGGCAGCTCGGTGCTCTCCACACTCTTGGCCATCGGCCTGTTGCAGTCGATCTATGCGCAAGGGCGCTTTGCGGCTGCAGCCAAACGCCGGAGCCTCCCATTCTGATGGAAGGAACCCTCATCGATGAAAAAGCAAGTGCTGGTCAGCGTCGACCGTGGGGAGACACGTGTCGCGCTGCTGGAAGCGACCGGTAGCCCCGGCGCTGCGAAGAAGACGACGCGCTCCAAGAAGGTCGATCCGGCCGAGGGGTATCGCGTCGCAGAGCTGTACTTCGAGCGGCGCGGCGCGCGCTCGATCGTCGGCAACATCTACAAGGGCAAGGTCGACAACGTCCTGGCGGGCCTGGAGGCCGCGTTCGTCGACATCGGCCTGGAGAAGAACGGCTTCCTGCACGTCGACGAGATCGTGGTGCCGGGCGTCGACGTCGGGCGCCGCGGGCGCGCCGGCAAGGAGGGCGCCTCGAAGATCACCGAGCTGATCAAGCCCGGCCAGGAGATCGTCGTGCAGGTCGTCAAGGACCCGCTCAAGAGCAAGGGCGCGCGGCTGTCGATGGAGCTCACCGTCGCCGGGCGGTACATGGTCTACGCGCCGATGGGCGAGGGCATCGGCGTGTCGCGGCGCCTCGACGACCGCGAGCGCGAGCGCCTGCGCCGCGAGACCAAGGGGCTGGACCTGCGCGGCGGCGGCGCGATCATCCGCACGGCGGCCAGCGGCGCCAACCGCGCCGACTTCGAGCGCGAGCTGCAGTACCTCTTCAAGCTCCACGAGGTCCTGCTCAAGCGCGTCGAGGAGACGCCCGCGTTCATCAAGTACCACTCACGCGCTCTCATGAACCTCATCGAGGAGGAGGGCTACGGGGAAGATCCGATCACCGATCTGCTGTTCACGAACTTCAAGCAGATAGACCGCGTCGGTCACTACTTCAACATGGCGTCGGACGAGGTGCGCGAGTCGCTGGAGAAGACGGATGAAGTTATAGGGAAGTTCATCCAGTTCCTCGACGACGAGGTCGGCCGCGGCAAGTGGATCACCGTCGTCACTGCCGATCATGGCCAGCAGCCCGACGCCTCCGCGATCGACGGCTACGGGATCGATCCCCGCGAGGTCGAGGCGGACATCAAGGCCGAGTTCGGCGACGTGGTCCGCGCGGTGTGGCCGACGGAGGTCTTCCTGATCGACGACGCGATGGAGCGCAATGACGT
>JAHWJE010000111.1 GCA_019348575.1 Actinomycetota bacterium
GGCCCGCGCGGCGGCGTCATCGGCGTGCGCAAGGAGCAGTCGATCCGCGGCTTCGTCACCCACATGAGCGAGCGCTACGAGACCTCCGAGGACGACCCCTGGCTGATGGGCGTGCTGGTGCGCTGCTCGCAGCCGATGACGGCGGACGCGATCGAGCAGCTGCTGCTTCCGGCGGCGTGAGACGGCAGCGCGCTGCCGGGACCGTGGGTCAGCCCGTCATGTCCTCGTCCTCGAAGCACTCCTGCAGGCAGCGCAGGAAGTAGCCGTACATCCACGTTTGCCGCAGCTCGTAGAGGCTCACGTCCTGCGGACGGCTCAGCGCAGCGGCGAAACGGTCGCGCAGCGCGACCCGCAGCTCGCCGGCGGCGCCGGGCAGCAACCAGAAGGCGCCGTCCTCCCCCGCCTGCGCGTCCATCGGCTCCGCGACCGCCAGCTCGGCGGCGAGCTCGGCGACGGTGTCCTGGGTCGCGTGGCCGGGTTCGGCGTCGTCGAGCCGAGCGGCGAGCGCGGCGAGGAGCTCGTCGTCGAGCTCCTGTGCAGCCTCGAACATCACGTACTCGGCGGAGCGCGCGAGATAGCCGAGCCGGGCGGCCGTCTGACCGGCGATGATCGCCGGCTCGGAGCACTCGCGCTGCGTCAGGTACGGAAGCCCAACCTGCAGGAGCCCGAGCGTGCTCTCCTCGATCGGGCACTCCCGCATCCCGTCCATGACGAGGCCGTTGATCTCGCGGACGACGCGGTTCTGATCGGGCGTGAGCCGCGGGGCGGCATCGGTGCGCGCGCTCGCCGGCGGCTTGTCGACATCTCCGTTGCGACCGAAGAGCCTCATGCGACGCATGCTCGCACAGCGGCACGGTCGGCGCCAGCCGCCGCGGCGCGGGTCTGAGCCGAGGCTCAGGCCGAGCGCTTCTCCCAGCTGTCGAGGAAGCGCTCGATCAGGCCTCTGACGACGACGGCCATCGGGAAGTTGTGCTGCGCACACCACTCCTTGAGCCGGCGGTGCTGCGCCTCCGACAGCCGAACGGGGATCATGATCTGGTCGGGCCCGATCGGCTTCTGCGCCGTGAACAGCGTGCTCAGCGCACCGGGTTCGGGCCCGACCACCTGCCCCGTCGACTCGCGTCGCTCCACGGCCTCGTGCATGAACCGTCCGAGAAACGGCGCCTGCGGGAAGCCGATCCCGCGCTCGAAGAAGTACTCGAAGACGATCCTCTGCTCGTCCTCAGGCAGCCCCTTCACCGCCTTGAGCAACAGCCGCGACACCGTGCTCGGGCGCGCGGTCCGGTCAGGAGGTTCTGCCATGGCTCCTCCTCGAGGGATATCTCCTACGACCTCTGCGACGATACCTCTGCGATATCGCGCTCGTCAACCGCAGAAGACCGGGCGGCGCGGCGGGGTCGTCGGGGCTACGCGATCGAGCGGCTGCTGCTTCCGGCCCGCTGACACGCCGCCGAAATCGGCGTTAGCTCGCCCGCGACGGGTGGTAGCCGCCTCGTGGGCGAGGGCGCCCCGGCGGGCGCGCTCGCTTCAGCGCGTTCCGCGAGGGACGTCCACCGGTACCGCGCCGCGAACGGACCTCGCTCTTCATCGTCGACCGACGTTCGCAAGGAGGAACTTCATGCTCATTCGCTTCGACCCGTTCCGGGAGATGGACCGCATCGCACAGATGGCAAGCGGCGCGGCGCCCGCTCCGCGCAGCTTCCCGCTTGACGCCTACAGGAGAGGCGACGAATTCATCGTGCAGTTCGACCTGCCGGGAATCGACACCTCGTCGCTTGACCTGACGGTCGAGCGCAACGTCCTGACCGTCAAGGGCGAGCGCCGGTTCGCGCGCCAGGACGCCGACGAGATCGTCGTCTCCGAGCGGCCGCAGGGCGTCTTCACGCGGCAGCTGCTGCTGGGCGAGACGCTCGACGGCGAGCGCATCAGCGCCAGCTACGACGACGGCGTGCTCACCCTGACGATCCCGGTCGCCGAGCAGGCCAAGCCGCGCAAGGTCCAGATCTCGTCGTCGGGCGGGCCCCAGACGATCCAGGCGCACAGCAGCAACGGCGAGGAGCACGGCCAGGCCGGCGGCGGCGAGCGCTCCGAGACCGCCGGCAGCAGCGCGAGCTGAGGCGGGAGAGCGTTCGTTGCGCGCGCCGGTGGCGCTTGCACCGCGGCCGCGCGCCGGCATCCGCCGCGCTCAAGACATTCGAGCAGCTCTGCCTTGGCCTCGATGAGCCCGGCGCGCGCCGGGCTCGTCACGTTCACCGCGCGCGAGCGCGGCGGCGAGCACGGCGAGCGCGACGAGCAGCAGCGCGTTGCGCGCGGCGACGATCACGACGACGTCGGTGTGGACGTTGATGAGGTCGAAGTAGCGGCTCGGGAACTCGACGTGCGTGAGCGCGATCGCGGCGGCGGTCAGCAGCGCGACGGCCCGCATTCGCCACACCCAGGCAAGCGCGGCGAACGGCGCGAGCCAGATGACGTACTGCGGCGAGAAGACCTTGCCGAGGGTGACGAACGCCAGCAGCGCGGCGAAGCCGCAGAGGACCATGTGCCGCACGTGAGGTCGGCGCGTGGCAAGCCAGCCGATGAACGCCAGCGCGAGGATCAGCAGCACGGCGAAGACCGCTTCGACGGCGTCGGCGTGCCCGCCGTCGAGGCCGTTTGACTTGAAGCGGTCGGGGCGCAGGTTCGTGCCCGTGACCTCCGAGCCGCCGAGCGCGAACAGGACGCTCGCGGGCGTCGACTCGATCTGCACCGGGCGGTCGAGGTGAAACTCGAACGAATCGACGTAGCCCGCGCCGGCCAGCGGCAGCGAGATCGCGACGACGACCGCGCTGAAGACCGCGCCGCCGCGCAGCGCGCTGCGCCACTCGCGGCGGCCGGCGAGCCAGACGATCGCGATGACGGCGAGCAGCCCTGGGAAGAGCTTCGTCATGGCGCCCGCGCCCAGCAGCGCGAAGCCGAGCGCGTGGCGGTCCCTCGACAGCGCCAGCAGGCCGCCGAGCGCGATCGCGATCGGCAGCGCGTCGAAGTGCGTGCGCAGCGAGGCGCCGATCAGCAGCGGCGTGGCAACGAACAGCCAGGCGACCGTCAGGCCGTCTCGCCGCGCGCCGGCCAGACGTGCCGCGAGCTGCTGCGCCGCGAGCAGGCAGAGCGCCATGAGCACGCCGAAGCTCGCGGCGTACGTCGCGTCGTCGAGCCCCGGCACGCCCGCCAGCCAGATCGGGATCGCGGCCAGCGGCGGATACTCGAAGCCGAAGTCGACGTAGGGCAGCTGACCGGCGTGCAGCAGCTCGGCGTAGACGCCGTAGACGTAGAGGTCGTTGACGGTGATGTCCGAGAACGGCCCCACCGTCGTCGCGACGCCGTACACCGCGAGCAGCGCGGCGCCGGCGAGCGCGAGCTGCAGGCGCTGCGAGCCGGTCATGTCCGCCCGGGCATCGCGAAGCGGCCGAGCAGCGCGATCATCACGAGCGCGAAGAACCACGGGATGTACAGGTAGAACCAGTGCGAGACGCCGAGCTGCAGCGCGATCAGGATCGCTGCACTGAGGGCGGCCAGCCCGACGACGTCGCGCCGCCGGGGCACGAACGCGAGCGCCAGGGCCAGCACCGCCCCGGCGACCTGCACCGCGCGCTGCGCGTAGTTCAGCCACGACACGTCGGGGTCGTACAGCCCCCACACCGAGAACGGCGAGCCGCGCTGCGCCTGGTAGGCGATCGTGTGGTCCCAGAACTCGCGCAGGTCGAGATCGCCGGCGAGCGGTGCGAACGCGAGCACGACGGCGGCGGCGAAGCCGAGCGCGTACGCCGCCAGCGATCGCAACCGCCGGCGGGGGCGGCCATGCAGCGCGAAGAGCGGCGCGAGCGCGAGCGGCGCGAACTTCGTCAGCCCGGCGAGCGCGACCAGGGCGCCGCGGGCGGGCGCGCTGCCCGCCGCCCAGACCGCGGCCAGCACGAGCGCCGCGACCAGCGCGTCGTTGGAGTTCGACATCAGCGTGTAGAGCGTGAACGGGTACGTCGCCCAGGCGTAGGCGAGCAGCACGCCGAGGTCCGGCCCGCGCACGCGGCGGCCGATCAAAAAGCACAGCGCCAGCGCCAGCAGGTCGAACGCGATCGCGGCCGCGTGGGCGGCGGGGAGATCGTCCCAGCGCCCGCTCCACGTCAGCGCCTGCTCGAAGGGCACGTAGGCGAGGTAGACGACCGGTCCGTACGTGTCGCCCATCGCGTTGTCGCCCGGGAACTCGCCGTACAGCGGGTCGCCGTCGGCGATCCGGTCGGCGCCGATCACGCCCGCGTAGCCGACGTCGATGACGTTCGAGTTCGTGACGTTCAGGGCGACCCGGAAGCCGACGAGGAAGATCACGGCGATCGCCAGCCAGCGCACCGGCACGAGCAGCGCCAGCGGCCGGCGGGCCTCGTCGCGGGCCTCGTCGCCGCGGCGCAGTCCGATCCACAGCATCCGCGCCAGCAGGTAGACGAGCAGCGGGTAGACGAGCGGCACCGACACGTCGACGCGCGCCGCGTTGAAGAACGCCGTCGACGCCGAGAAGCCGCTCAGCACGAGCAGGTCGAGATGCAGCATCCGCCACGGACGGCGCAGGAACGGCGCTACGAACAGCACTGCCAGCGGGATCCAGACCCACGGCGCGTTGACGATCCGCCCGAACGCGCCCGGGTAGCCGCGCGCCATCGACCACGGCACCTGGTAGTCCGTCCACGCCTCGATCACGCGGCCGCCGGCGTCGTCGATCAGCACCTGGGCGATCTCCTTGCGCGGCTCGCCGGGCTTGGTCCTCGCGTAGTAGGAGACCTGCCAGCGGTCGCTGCCCTTGAGGAAGACCTCGCGCGTCGAGCCCGGGTGCTCGCGCCGCGCGCGGCGCACCTTCGCGATCCGGTCGGCGATCGCGCCGACGCGCTCGGCGGTCAGCGCGCGTCCCGGCGGCGGCTCGTCTTCGCGCGCCGGGCGCACCAGCTCGCGGGAGCCGACGGGCGCGCCGGGCAGGTTCGTCGGCAGCCCGCCCGAGCTGCCCGGCGAGCGCAGCTGCGCGGCGGCGGGGCCGGCGCTGAGAAGCACGATCAGCAGCGCCGCGCAGCAGACCGCGCTGCGCGCGCGAAGGCCGGTCAGCTGACGGTCGGGGTCGTGCAACCAGCCATCGAGCAGCCCACTAGGCCCGGAAGCTCCAGAGCTTGTTGCCGATGAAGTTCAGCGGCGTCGCGGCGGCGATCGCGATCGCCTGTGCCGGGACGCTGCCCATCCCGAGGACCTCGTCCATCCCCACCCCCTCCACGAGCGCGTAGAGGACGATCAGGTTCAGGCCGAAGGCGGCGAGCGAGACGACGCAGAAGCGCGCCGCCTGAAAGCCCGCGTGCCCGCCGCCGGCGCGAAACGTCCAGCGCCGGTTCCAGACGAAGTTGTTGCTCAGCGCGACGACGAACGCCCCCGTCGCGGCGGTCGCATAGGAGGCCGACAGGCCGTGTTCGAGCAGCGTGTAGACGAGCAGGTTGACGACGTAGCCGCTCGCGCCGACCGCGGCGAAGCGCACGAGCTGCAGCCAGTTCGACGGCTTGCGCAGCCCCGCGCGGACGCGCGTCGGGCCGCGCAGGCGGGGCGCCTCGATCGAGCTGTCGGCCACGGCCTCGTCGGCGCTCATCTCGCGAAAGGTTACGCAGCGCCGAAGTGCGCGATGACCATCGGCGCGACGTCGGCGATCGACCAGTTGCCGCCCGCGCGCTGCGCCGGCGCCGCCACGCCGCAGAACAGCAGCGCCCCGAGCGAGTCGACCCGGTGCAGCGAGCCGTGGCTGCCGCCACGCACGTGCGCCCGGTTGCCCCAGTCGGGAAACTCGTACGCGGGCTCGGCGGAGAGCAGCACGTCGCCCGACGTCGGGCATGACATCGCCGCCCAGACGCGCGCCAGCGCGTCGGGATAGTTGTCGCAGTGCAGCACGCCGTCCTCGACGTGCGCGAGCAGCGTGTCGAGCTCGCCGTCCAGCGACCAGCGCCGTCCGCGCACGTCGGCCAGCTCGTCGCCGGGGGCGAACGACAGCTCGCCGCGCTCGCCGCCGATCCGCACGCGGTCGCCGTCCCACCAGATCACGAGGTCGACGCCCTCGACCGCTCGCGCGCGCTCGACGACGCGCGGCAGCGCGGTGTCGCGCGAGTCGTCGAGGAGGTAGATCATCGCGCTGCGCTGCGCGGGGCACAGCGC
>JAHWJE010000112.1 GCA_019348575.1 Actinomycetota bacterium
CCGGACCAGACGAGTCACCTGACTGGCAGGCGATCCCGGCGCCGCAGACCGCGCGGCGCTGCGGCGATCTCGACACGCGCCGCCGGGTGCACGACGTGCGCGCGATCGGGCGCGGCCTGCCTTGCCCGCGGGCACGTGCGCTCGCGCGGCGGTGGGCGCGCAACGAGCGACCCGCGCGGGTCGACCGCTACCGCGCCGCGGTGAGGGACTTCGGCGGCCTGCGGCGCGTCGTGCTGACCCGCGGCGACGGCAAGTCCCGGCAGCTGGTCGCCTTCCTGCATCGGCCGCGCTAGGCGCGAGCGCGCGCACCGCCGTCGACTTCGCGGTGCCGCGCTCGCCGCGCACGAGCACGCCGCCGACCTCCGGCGAGACCGCGTTCACGAGCAGCGCCTCGCGCAGCTCCTCCTGGCCGACGATCGCCGAGAACGGATAGCCGGGGATCATGCCTCCTCCAGCTCGCCCTCGAGCTCCAGGTAGCGCGCGCGGATCGCGCCGATCGTCTCCTCGGCGGGCGCGTCCCACAGCCCGCGCTCGGCGGCCTCCATCAGCTTCTCGGCGATCGCGCGCGCCGCCCACGGGTTCGAGCGGCCCATGAAGGCGCCGACGTCCTCGTCGAGCAGGTACTTGCGCGCGACGTCCTCGTACATCCAGTCCTCCGCGACCCCCGTCGTCGCGTCGTAGCCGAACAGGTAGTCGACGGTGGCGGCGAGCTCGGCGGCGCCCTTGTAGCCGTGGCGGATCATCGACGCGATCCAGCGCGGGTTGGCGACGCGGGCGCGGAACACGCGCCGGGTCTCCTGCGCGAGCGAGCGCGTGACGACCCGCGACGGGTCCGAGGAGTCGCCGAGCACCGCCGCCGGCTCGCGGCCGCTCAGCGCCTGGACGGTCGCGACCATCCCGCCGTGGTACTGGTAGTAGTCGTCGGAGTCGAGGATGTCGTGCTCCTGGCTGTCGACGTTCTTGACGGCGACGTCGATCCGCGCGAAGCAGTCGCGCATCGCGCCGCGCGCCGAAGCGCCGTCGAGCCCGCGGCCGTAGGCGTAGCCGCCCCAGGCCTCGTAGACCTCGGCGATGTCGCCGCTGTCGCGCCAGTCGCGCGCATCGAGCAGCTGCGCGAGCCCGGCGCCGTACGCGCCCGGCCGCGAGCCGAAGATGCGGGTGGTCGCCTGCCGCCAGGCGGGCTTCGCGTCGAGCTCGCCGGCCAGCGCCTCGGCGTCCTCGCGCGCGTGGGCGGCGACGAAGTTCATGTCGGCGGGCTCGTCGAGCGCGGCGACGAGCGCGACCGCGTCGTCGAGCAATGCCAGCAGGTGCGGGAAGGCGTCGCGGAAGAAGCCCGAGATGCGCACGGTGACGTCGATCCGCGGCCGGCCGAGCTCCTCGAGCGCGATGAGCTCGATCCCGGTCACGCGGCGCGACTCGCGCGCCCACACGGGGCGCACGCCGAGCAGCGCGAGGATCTCCGCCGCGTCGTCGCCCTGCGTGCGCATCGCCGACGTGCCCCAGGCGACGAGGCCGACCATCCGCGGCAGCTCGCCGTGGTCGCGCACGTGGCGGTCCAGCAGCGCCTGCGCGAGCCGCTGCCCCGTCTCCCAGGACAGCTGCGAGGGCAGCGCGCGGGGGTCGACGGAGTAGAAGTTGCGCCCGGTCGGCAGGACGTCGGCGCGGCCGCGCGTCGGGCTGCCGCTCGGGCCCGCCGGGACGTGGCGGCCCTCGAGCGCAGCGAGCAGATTCGTCAACTCGTCGGTCGTCCGCGCGATCCGCGGGACGACGGTCTCGGCGCCGAAGCACAGGGCGCGCTCGAGCCCGGCGTCCGTGCGGCCGAGCACGTCGCGGCAGACGTCGGGCACGGCCGCCGCCGACCAGCGCCGCAGCGCGAGCGCGTCGAGCAGCGCCATCTGCGCGGCCTCGAGGCGGTCGATCACGTCGCCGTTGGACGCCGACGGCCCGCGGAAGCGCTCGACCAGGTCGCGGGGCACGGCGGCCGCGGGAGCACCGGGGTCGGCCACCATCGCGGGCTCGTCGAGCCCGAACGCCGCGCCGACGGCGCGCCGCAGGCCCGGCACGTCGTCGCCCGAGCCCAGCCGCCCGACCGCGCTGACCAGGCCGCGCAGCTGCTCGCCGGCGGGCGCCACGCCGAGCACGTGCAGCCCGTCCTTGACCTGGATGTCCTTGACCTCGCAGAGGTAGCCGTCGATGTGCTCGACGAGCCGGCCGAGGTCGTCGGGGCGCTCCTGCACGCCCAGGTCGGCCTGCAGGTTCGCGCGCTCGATCGCGTCCCAGATCTGCACCGCGAGGCCGGGCAGCTTGGGCGGGTCGAGGATCTCCAGGCGCGCGTACTCGTCGAGCAGCGCCTCGAGCTCGGCGAGCTCGTCGTAGGTCTCGGCGCGCATCATCGGCGGCACGAGGTGGTCGACGATCACGGCGTGCGCGCGGCGCTTGGCCTGCACGCCCTCGCCGGGGTCGTTGACGACGAACGGGTAGACGAGCGGCATGTCGCCGAGCGCCGCGTCGGGCGCGCAGCCCGACGACAGCGCGAGCATCTTGCCCGGCAGCCACTCGAGCGTCCCGTGCTTGCCGAGGTGGACGATCGCGTCGGCGCGCCACGACGCCTCGAGCCAGCGGTAGACGGCGAGGTAGTGGTGCGTCGGCGGCAGCTCGGGGTCGTGGTAGATCCCGACCGGGTCGTCGCCGTAGCCGCGCGGCGGCTGGATCGCGATCAGCACGTTGCCGAGCTCGAGCGCCGCCACGACGTAATCTCCGCCGTCGACGAACTGGTCGCCCGGCGGCGGTCCCCAGCGCTCCTCGATCGCGCCGCGCAGCGACTGCGGCAGCGTCGCGTACCAGCGCTCGTACTCGGCGACCGGGAGGCGCAGCGTCGCATCGGCGAGCTGCTCGTCGGTGAGGAACTCCGGGTCGTGGCCGCCGCCGGCGATCAGCGCGTGCATAAGCTCGTCGCCGTGCGCGTAGGGCCGCTGCACGTCGTATCCGGCCTCGTGCAGCGCGTCGAGCAGCCCGACGGCGCTGGCCGGCGTGTCGAGCCCGACCGCCATCCCGACGCGCGCGTGCTTGGTCGGAAAGCTCGTCAGCAGCACGGCGACCTTCTTGCCGGCGTTGGGCGAAGCGCGCAGCCGCGCGTGGCGCACCGCCAGGCGGGCGACGCGCGCGCAGCGCTCGCGGTCGGCGACGTAGCGCGGGATCGCCGCGCCGACGACCGAGCCGCCCTCCCCGCGCTCCTTGAAGGACACGACCCCGCCGAGCAGGCGCCCGTCGAACTCCGGGATCGCGACCTGCGTCGCGGCATCCAGCGGCGCCAGGCCGCTCGCGGACTCCTCCCACGCGGCACGCGACGACGTCGCGCAGACGGCCTGGATGACCGGCACGTCGAGCGCTTCGAGGGCGGCGGCGTCCCAGCGCTGCTCGCCGTCGCCGGGATGCGAGCCGCCGGTCGCGAGCATCGTGACGAGCAGCGCGTCGACACGGCCGTCGAGCAGCGCGAGCGCCGGGACGTTGCCGTCGCCGTCGCGGCGCAGCGTCGTCGACCACACCGCGAGCGCGTTCGCGCCCGCGGCCTCGATCTGCGCCGCCAGTTCGTCGACCCATGCGGCGTTGCCGGTGATGCGGTGCGAGCGGTAGAAGCAGATCCCGATCGTCGGCCGGCCGCGCTCGTGGCGCGCGAGAGCCTGATCGAGCGCGACGTCGCCGAGCCCCGGCACGTACACACCGAGGTCGGGCACCTCGTGCGGCGGCTCGAAGCCGTGGCCCTCGAGCAGGAACGTGTCGGCGAGGAAGCGCAGCAGCTGCTCGACGTTGGCGACGTCGCCGTGGCGCAGGTACTCGCCGGCCTGGGCGACCGCGCCCGCCGGCGCCGAGGAGAGCGCCGTCATCTCCGCGTCGGGCTCGATCTCGCCGCCGAGCGCGAGCAGCGGGATGCCGTCGCGCCGGCAGCGCGCGCGCAGCAGATCGAAGCCCTCCGGCCAGCCGCGCCGGCCGCCGAGGACGCGGCACAGGACGACCGCCGCGCCGTCGAGCAGCTCGTCGACGAACGCCGCCTGGTCGATCGCGCCGCCGGGGTTCGCGCAGCGCACCGCGGGGAAGTCGTCGCCGAGGCGCTCGACGGCGGCGGCGGTCGCGAGGATCTCGGTGTCAGCTGTCGTGACGAAGCGCAGCAACGGCGCGCACCTCCGGGTGGATCGTGGGCAGGTCGGTCGGCACGCCGGTCTCCAACAGCCGTAGGACGGCATCGGTGTCGAGGTGGCGCTCGACGAGGTCGCCGAGCGCATCCAGGCGGCGTTCGCGCAGCGCAGCGAACGTGTCGTCGCCGGCGACGAACGTCCGACCGCGGGCGCCGGCGACGGCACGCAGCAGCGCGCGGCGCAGGTCGTCGTCCTCCAGCGCGCCGTGCCAGGCCGTGCCGAGCGTCCAGCCGTCGCGGCAGCCGTCGGGCTCGCCGTCGTCGGCCACGAGCAGCGGCTCGCCGCCGTGGCGCGACAGCCGGCCGTGGCGGATCTCGTAGCCCGTCCGCGACCGCGCGCCGCCCAGCCACCCGCAGGCGCCCGCGCGCCGGCGCAACAGCTTGTCGGCATCGAAGACGGTGCTGACCGGCAGCAGGCCGAGGCCCTCGACGGCGCCCGCGCGCGACTCGACGCCGTCGTCGATCGACTCGCCGAGCATCTGCAGCCCGCCGCAGATGCCGAGCATCGGCGCGCCCGCCGCCGCCCGTTCGCGCAACGACCGGTCGAGGCCCGCCGCGCGCAGCCGGGCGAGATCCTCGACCGTCGCCTTCGTCCCCGGGACCACGACGAGGTCGGCGCGCTCGACGTCGGCCGGCGAGCGCGTGAAGCGCACCCGCACCCCGGGCTCGGCGGCGAGCGCGTCGAGGTCGGTGAAGTTGCTCATCCAGCGCAGCCGCAGCACGACGACGTCGAGCGTGTCGGCGAGCGCGGGCGCCTCGGGCGCGCGCGCCTCGAGCGCGAGCGAGTCCTCGGCGTCCAGCCAGAGATCCTCGACGAAGGGCAGGACGCCGAGCACCGGGCGGCCGCTGCGGGCGCGCAGGTCCTCGAGCCCCGGCGCGAGGATCGAGGGGTCACCGCGGAACTTGTTGATCACGTAGCCGGCGACGAGCGCCTGGTCGGCGGGCTCGAGCAGCGCGAGCGTGCCGAACAGCGACGCGAAGACGCCGCCGCGGTCGATGTCGCCGACGACGAGCACCGGCAGCTCCGCCGCCCGCGCGAGCCCCATGTTGGCGAGGTCGCCGGCGCGCAGGTTGATCTCGGCGGGGCTGCCCGCGCCCTCGCAGATCACCACGTCGTAGCGGGCGCGCAGGTCGGCGAGCGCGTCCTCGACGATCGGCCGCAGGCCGTCCTTCATCGCCTGGTAGGACTGCGCGTCGGCGTCGCCGTACGGCCGGCCCATGACGATCACCTGGCCCCGGCGCTCGCCCGAGGGCTTGATCAGCACGGGGTTCATCGCCGCCTCGGGCTGCACGCCGGCGGCCGCCGCCTGCACGGCCTGCGCGCGGCCGATCTCCGCCCCGCCCGGGGTGACGACCGAGTTGAGCGCCATGTTCTGCGACTTGAACGGCGCGACCGAGACGCCGCGGCGTGCAAGCCAGCGGCACAGGGCGGCGGTCAGGATCGACTTGCCCGCGTCGGAGTGCGTCCCGCAGACGAGCAGCGCGCCGCTCATCGCATGCTCCGCGCGGCGACGCTCGCCGCCAGCGCAGCCGCGCCGACGCGGGCGGACAGCCCGATCGCGCGGCGGATGTCGCTCGCGACCGGCGCGCGGCCGTCACCGAGCGCGGGTCGCAGCTCGGCGCGCCCGTCGTAGCTCAGCGGACCGCCCAGGCGGATCCCGAGCGCGCCGGCGAACGCCGCCTCCATCCGGCCGGCGTTGGGGCTCGGATGCGCGCCGCCGTCGCGGCGCAGCACGCGCCAGGTGCGCCACGGCGCCGAGCCGCACAGGACGGTCAGCCCTGCCCCGGCGCGCGCGGCGGGCCAGCCGAGCACGTCGTCGAGCCGAGCCGCCGCCCAGCCGAAGCGCTCGTAGCGCGGCGAGCGGTGCCCGACGATCGCGTCGAGCGTGTTGGCGGCGCGGTGGGCGGCGACGCCCGCCGGCCCTCCGACGGCCCCCCACAGCAGCGTCCCCACGACCGCGTCGGACGTGTTCTCGGCGACGGATTCGACGACGGCGCGAGCGATCGCG
>JAHWJE010000113.1 GCA_019348575.1 Actinomycetota bacterium
AGCGCCAGCAGCACGACGCCGACGAGCTTTGCGACGGTGATCGGCTGCCTGGCGACGCCAAGCAGCCCGAGCTGGTCGACGATGATCGACAGCGTGAGCTGCCCGGCGATCGAGGCCGCGACGACCCCGCCGGCACCGAGCGAGCCCACCGTCACGAGGACCGTCGTGACGTAGGCCGCCCCCAGCAGCCCGCCCGTGAGGTAGTACCAGGGCATGCCGCGGGCCCCGCTGAGCTGCCCGAGACCGCCCTTCGCCAGCCCCGCGATCAGCGCCAGGAACACGGTGCCCAGCGCGAACGAGAGGAACGCCGCCTGAAACGTGCCGACCGAGCGGCCCAGCGTCGAGTTGATCGGCGCCTGCAGCGCCACGAGACCGCCCGCCACAGCGGTCAGGATGACCGCCAGGCCGCGGTCCATCTACTTGGCCTCCATCCACGTCGGTCCGACGCCGATGTCGACGGCGAGCGGGGGGTCGTGCTCCCAGACGGCGCACATCTCGCGGCGGATCAGCTCGCGCACGCCCTCGACCTCGTCGGGCGGCCCCTCGAACAGCAGCTCGTCGTGCACCGTCAGGATCGGCCGAACCGCCGAGTCGCGCAGCGCCGCGTCGACGCGGACCAGCGCGAGCTTCATGACGTCGGCCGCCGTTCCCTGGATGACGGTGTTGACGGCAAGGCGCTCGCCGAGCGTGCGGACCTGCCAGTTGCGCGCCTTGAGCTCGGGGATCTGACGCCGCCGCCCCCACAGCGTCGTGACGTGGCCGATCTCGGTCGCGCTGGCGATCGTGCCCTCGATGAACGCGCGAACGGCCGGAAAGCGCTCGAGGTAGGTGTCGATGATCTCCTTGGCCTCCTCGCGCGGGATGCCGAGCCGGTCGGCGAGACCGTAGTCGCTGAGGCCGTAGACGATCCCGTAGTTGATCATCTTCGCCTGCGAGCGCTGGCCGAGATCCAGCTGATCGGGCGGGGTGCTGAAGACCTTCGACGCCGTCGCGGTATGGACGTCCTCGCCGCGCACGAAGATCTCCTTGAGGACGGGCTCGCCGGCGATGTGGGCGAGCACCCGCAGCTCGACCTGCTCGTAGTCGGCGCTCAGCAGCACGTTGCCCGGCGCGGCGTCGAAGCAGCCCCGGATCTCGCGCCCCAGCGGGGTGCGGATCGGGACATTCTGCATGTTCGGGTTCGTCGACGCCAGGCGGCCGGTCGTCGCGGCCGCCTGCAGGAACGTCGTGTGGATGCGCGACTGCCCGTCGACGAGCTGCGGCAGGACGCTGAAGTACGTCTTGTCGAGCTGGTTGAGCTCCCGCCAGCGCTCGATCAGCGGGATGATCTCGTGCTCTGCGCGGATCGCCTGCAGCACGCGCGCGTCGGTCGAGAAGCCGGTCTTGCCGCGGCGCTTCTTCGACAGCCCGAGCTTGACGAAGAGGATCTCGCCGAGCTGCTGCGGCGAGCCGATGACGAACTCCGTGCCGGCGAGCGCGAAGATCCTGCGCTCCAGGTCGCGCACCTCGTCGCGCACGCGCGCGGTGATCTCCCGCAGGCGATCGGTGTTCAGCCGCACGCCCGCGACCTCCATCCGGCGCAGCACCGGCACGAGCGGCAGCTCGATCTCCTGCATCACGGTCTCCAGGCCGCGCGCGACGATCTGCTCTCGCTGCCAGGCGGACAGCTCGCCGACCAGGATCGCCTCGGCCGCGACCTCGTCCTCGATCCCCGGCGCGCCCAGGCCGCGCTCCTCGAGCAGCTCGCGCAGCGGATAGCCGCGCCGCGCGGGCTCGAGCAGGTACGCCCCGAGCAGGACGTCGTGCGCGAGGTTCGGCGGCACGACGCCGAGCGCCTTGGCGTCGTAGGCGACCACGGGGCGGTCGCCCGCGGCGGCGACAAGCTGCGCGGGATCGTCCATCGTGCCGGTGAGAACCTCGCCGCCGGCGCCCACGGCGAAGCGCCACGGCGCGTCGACGGCGAGCAGCTCGCCCTCCGGGATCTCGGGCGCGCGCGCGACGAGCACGAGCTCCTGCGCCTGCAGCGACGCGACGTCTGCCAGCCGCCCGGCTCGCACGCGCGCGGACACCTCCGTCGACGCCTCCGGCACGGGCGCCGCCTCCTCGGCGCCCAGGAACTCCTCGAGGCGGCGCAGCGGATCGCGCAGCTCGAACTCGCGAAAGACCTCGCGCAACCGCGAGCGGTCGGGCTTCAGCGACGCCGCGGCGACGACGTCGAGGTCGACCGGCAGGTCGCGGCGCATCGTCGCGAGGATCTTCGAGACCCGCGCGTCCTCGCTGTGCTCCGCCAGGTTCTGCTTGCGCTTGGCCCCCGAGATCTGGTCGATCGAGCTGAGCACGCCCTCGAGGTCGCCGAAGGTCTGCAGCAGCTGCGCGGCCGTCTTGTCGCCGATCCCGGGAACGCCCGGGATGTTGTCGCTCGTGTCGCCCTTCAGCCCGTAGAAGTCGGGAATCTGCTCGGGCGCGATGCCGTAGCGCTCGATCACGGCGGCGTGGTCGTAGAGCTTCGTGTCCGTGATCCCGCGCGACGTCGCCATCACCGTGACGAGGCCGTCCGGGTCGATCAGCTGAAACGCGTCGCGATCGCCGGTGACGATCACGACCGGGATCGACTGCTCGCGCGCGCGCTCGGCGAGCGTCGCGATGACGTCGTCGGCCTCGAAGCCCTCCAGCCGCGTGTTCGTGTAGCCGAACGCCTCCACGAGCGGCTCGAAGTGCGGCCACTGCTCCATCAGAAGGTCCGGCCGGGTCGACCGGCCGGCCTTGTACTCGGTGTAGACCTCCCTGCGCCCGCTGGACCCCGCGTCCCAGACGACGACGGTCGGCTTCGTGCCGTGCTCGGTGAGGATCTTCACGAGCATCGAGGCGAAGCCGAAGATCGCGTTCGTGGGAAAGCCGGTCGAGGTCGCGATCGACTCGGGCAGCGCGAAGAACGCCCGGTAGACGAGCGAGTTGCCGTCGATCAGGTAGAGCTCGTCGAGCCGCTCGGCCATCGGTCCGGCACTCTACGCATCCGGACGAGCGCCTCCGGGGCAGCGGTTATGGTGCGCTCGGGACCTCGGGCACTACACGCCGACCCGGCGGTGGGATGCTGGAACCGGCGCCACCGCGCTGCGTATGCTCGCGTGATGCGGGTGACCGTCACGGGCGCCACCGGCCGCATCGGGCGCCGGCTCGTCGCGGCGCTCGAGCAGCGCGGCGACGAGGTCACGGCGCTCTCGCGCGATCCGGACAGGGCGAGCGAGCTGCTCGGCGTCGAGGCCTTCGCCTGGGACCTCAAGCAGGACGCCGCGCCGAAGCAGGCGCTCACCGGCCGCGACGCGATCGTCCACCTCGCCGGCGAGGACGTCGGTCAGCGCTGGACCGCCAAGGTCAAGGCCGAGATCCTCGACAGCCGCGAGCGCGGGACGCGCAACATCGTCGCCGCCATCTTCGACGCCGAGCCGCGCCCGCGGGCGCTCGTCTGCGCGTCGGCGTCAGGCTTCTACGGGGCGCGCAAGGACGAGATCGTCGACGAGTCGGCCGCTCCCGGCCACGACTGGCTGGCCCAGGTCGTGACGCGCTGGGAGCGCGAGGCGCAGACCGCGCAGGCCGCCACGCGCACGGTGATGGTCCGCACGGGGATCGTGCTCGACGCCGGCGGCGGCGCGCTGGCGAAGATGCTGCCCCCGTTCAGGGCGGGGATCGGCGGGCCGATCGGCGGCGGCAAGCAGTACATGCCGTGGATCCACCTCGACGACCTCGTCGGCATCTACATCGCGGCGATCGACAACCCGACGTTCCAGGGGCCGATCAACGCCTCGGCCCCCGAGCCCGTCACGAACAAGCAGTTCGCCAAGGCGCTCGGCCGCGCGCTGCACCGGCCCGCCCTCGTCCCCGTGCCGGGCTTCACCGTCAAGCTCCTGTACGGCGAGATGAGCCAGATCGTGCTGAACGGCGTGCGCATGGTGCCCGGTCGCGTCGGCGAGCTCGGCTATGAGTTCAAGCACCCCGATCTGGACGAGGCGCTGCGCGACACGCTGGCCCGCTGAGCGCGGCGCGCGACCGGCGCCGCTCAGCCGCGCTTGCGCTCGTGCTTGCGCCGACCCCAGTCCGATGTCGGCTTTGCCGGGACGACGAGCCAGACCAGCACGCCGACGACCGTCAGCAGCAGGCCGGAGGCAAGACCGGCGCGCTCGCCGTAGCCCTTCTTGTTGGACAAAAAGCTCGCGATGATCGCCGACAGCAGCCAGCCGTAGAGCAGGTACAGCGCGTTCGCCCCGATGACGCCGAGCACGGTCATCCGCCGAGGTAGGCCTTCTGCACGTCGGGATTCGTCCGCAGCGTCGCCGAGCGGTCGGTCATCGCGACGGTGCCGGTCTCGAGCACGTAGGCGCGCTGCGACACCGCGAGCGCGTAGTTGGCGTTCTGCTCGACGAGCAGGATCGTCGTGCCCTGGCGGTTGATCTCGGCGATCGTCTCGTAGATGCGCTCGACGAGGATCGGCGCGATGCCCATCGACGGCTCGTCGAGCAGCAGGAGCTTCGGACGAGCCATCAGCGCGCGCCCGATCGCGAGCATCTGCTGCTCGCCGCCGGACATCGTGCCGGCCTTCTGGCGCTCGCGCTCCTGCAACCGGGGAAACAGCTCGAAGACGCGTCGCATGTCGTCGACGATCTCGTCGTCGCGGCGCAGGTAGGCGCCCATGTCGAGGTTCTCGCGCACCGTCATGCGGGGAAAGCAGCGCCGCCCCTCGGGCGCCTGCGAGATCCCGCGCTTGACGATCTCCGCCGGCGGCGTGCGCGTGATGTTCTCGCCCAGGAAGCGGATGTCGCCGGTGCGCGGCGGCGTCAGCCCCGAGATCGAGCGCAGCGTCGTGGACTTGCCGGCGCCGTTGGCGCCGATCAGCGTGACGCACTCGCCCTCGTCGACGGTCAGCGAGATGCCCTTCAGCGCGCGGATGTTGCCGTAGTAGGTGTTGATCTCGTCGATCTCCAGAAGCGCCATCAGACACCTCCGCCCTGGCGCTGGCGATCGGCCTCCTGCTTGCCGAGATAGGCCTCGACGACGAGCGGATCGCTACGCACGGTCTGCGGGTCTCCCTCGGAGATCTTCTCGCCGTGGTCGAGCACCGTGACGTGCTCCGAGACGTCCATGACGACCTTCATGTCGTGCTCGATGAGCAGGATCGACAGCCCGAGCTCGTCGCGCAGGCGCTCCATGAAGTCGGTGAGGTCCTCGGACTCCTGCGGGTTCATGCCCGCCGTCGGCTCGTCGAGCAGCAGCAGCTTGGGGTCGGAGGCCAGCGCGCGGGCGATCTCGACGCGGCGCTGATCCCCGTAGGAGAGGTTCGTCGCAAGCTGCTCGTGCAGCGCCGGCCGCAGGCCGACGTACTCCAGCGCCTCAGCGGCCCTGTCGCGCACGCGCTGCTCCTCGCGCCGCACCCACGGCGGCCGCAGGATCGACCCGAACAGACCGGCCTTCATCCGCGCGTGCTGGCCCACCATGACGTTCTCGAGCGCCGTCATCGTGCCGAACAGGCGGATGTTCTGGAAGGTGCGCGCGATGCCGAGCGCCATGATCTTGTCCGGGCGCATGCCGGTGATGTCCTTGCCCTCGAAGCGCACGCGCCCGCGCGTCGGCTTGTACAGCCCCGTGAGGATGTTGAAGAACGTCGTCTTGCCGGCGCCGTTGGGGCCGATCAGCGAGACGATCGCTCGCCGCGGGATCGCGAACGAGACGTCGTTGACCGCGGTCAGGCCGCCGAACTGCTTCGTGATCGACTCGGCGGTGAGGATCGGGCCGGTGCCGTCGGAGCTCATGACAGCCGCGCCTCGTAGACGGCCTCGTCGGTCTCGATCGACTCGTCGCGAAGCTCCATCTGCCGTCGTCGCTCGGGGATCAGCCCCTCGGGCCGCAGCACCATCATGATCAGCAGCAGAAAGCCGAAGATCCCGAACGACAGCTGCGTCAGATCGAAGTCGAGGCCGAGCGCGCTGGGCACGTCGGTCCACCATCCCATGAAATGGATCCGGTCTTCCATCTGGAGCTCGATGCGCAACGCCTCTAAGGACGGACGATCCTCGCCGTCGCCGAAGACGGCAAGGTGGGCGCCCGGGACTTTCTTCATCGCTCTGAACAACGACGGCAGGTCCTTGATAGCCGTCAAGCGACCCAGGACTCCAACGAGTGGGACGTCGTCCGTGATTCCGATGCG
>JAHWJE010000114.1 GCA_019348575.1 Actinomycetota bacterium
GAAGACGCGGATGTTGACGTCCGTGTCGTCGGTGCAGGCGATGACCATGAACGTGCCCTCGAGATCGGCGGGCTCGTACTCGCGCTGCTCCCAGGCGATCGACCCCTCGCCGGCCAGCGCGCGCAGCTCGTCGTTGGCCTCCGGCGCGACGAGCGTCACGTCGGCGTCGCACGCGAGCAGGCCCTCGACCTTCTCCAGGCCGATCTCGCCGCCGCCGACGACGACGCACCTGCGCCCGGAGAGCTTCAGGCACGCGATGTAGAACGGCGTGTCGAGCATCCCCTGCACGCAGGACTGATCGCAGATGCCCCTGCGCAGCTGACAGACGCACTCCTTTCCGGCATAGGCCTGTGCGGGCATCCGTCCAAGGGTAATACGGCGTAGGGCAGACGTGGCTGCTCTAGCTTCCCGAGACTCCGAGATGGACTCCTACTTCGACGACAGCTCGATGCTGCGCCGCGTGCACCGCGAGTACGCGGTCGCGCTCTCCGGGCCGCGCGCGCTGCTCATGCAGGCCGCCCACCCGGTCGCGTTCGAGGGCTTCTTCGCGCACACCGGCGCGCTCGACGAGCCGTACGAGCGCCTTTCGCGCACCGCGGCGGTGATGAACACGATCGCCTTCGGCGCGCGCACCGACGCCGACCGGGCGACGCGTCGCGTGCGGGCGATGCACAGCAGGGTGCGCGGCGAGCTCGCGCGCCCCGCCGGCCGCTTTCCCGCCGGCACGCCGTTCGCCGCCGACGATCCCGAGCTGCTGCTGTGGGTGCTCGCGTCGCTCGTCGACTCGGCGCTCGTCTTCTACGACAGGTACGTCGCCTCGCTGTCGGAGGCCGAGCGCGACGCCTACTGGCAGGACTACCGCGTCGTCGGCGGGCTCTTCGGGCTCAAGGACGACGAGATGCCCGCCGACATCCGCGCCTTCGACGAGTACATGCGAGGCATGCTCAGCGGCAGTGACCTGTTCGTCACCTCGCAGGCGCGCGAGCTCGCGCTGCAGATCGTCATGCGCCCGCCGGTCGGCCTGACCAAGCGCCCGGTGCTCGAGGTCGTGAACTTCATCACCGTCGGGCTGCTGCCCGCCGGGCTGCGCCGCCAGTTCGGCCTCTCGTGGGACCCGCTGCGCTCGCTCATGCTGCGCGGCGGCGCCGAGTACGCCAAGCGCGTGCTCGTGCCGCTGGCGCCGGAGCGGCTGCGCTTCGTGTCCAGCGCGCGGGCGCAGTAGTCCTGCCGAGCGCCGCGCTGACCCGTGCGCGCTGTCCGTCCTACGCGCGCCAGACGGTGTCGCCGAGCGCCTGCGTCTTCAGCGTGACGCCGTCGCGCGCGGCGCTCTCGCCGCGGCGGCGCCAGTAGTCGAGCACCGCCGCCGGCGGCTTCTCCTCGTACATCAGCGCGATCACGACCGGGCGGCCTTCCAGGCTCGGGTACGCCGCCACCATCTGGCCCTCCAGCGCGTAGCGCAGGTATACCGCGAGCTTGCGCTTCAGCCGGCCGCGGTCCGAGCCGTCCTTCTTCCACGCGCCGGTCTGGATGATCGACAGCAGCGCGCTGCCGTCGGCGTCCTCGGCGATGACGTCGATCTCGTCGGGAGCGTCGATGCCTGGCATGCATGCAGCGTACGCTTCGCGCCGCCCGGCTGCGGCTCGAGATTGTGGATCGGTGGCGACGCGCGTAGCCTGCGCAGCCGGTTTCCATGGCACGAACGATCCCGCTCCTGCTCGCCGCCTGGCTGATCGCGGCGCTCGCGCCGGCCGCCCACGCCGCCGAGCCCGCACCGAAGCTGCTCGACCCGTCCGTGCGCGTGCTCGCGCCGGACGTGGGCTCGCGCTGCGCCGCGACGCCGTATCGCAGCCCCGTCACCGGCCTGCTCGACGCGCGCCTGCGCGGCGCCGGCGACTGGGATCTCGTGCTGCGCGACGCGCGGCGCAACGTCGTCGCCGCGTCGCGCGGGTTCGGCGGCAGCGAGGTCGTGCAGGGCTGGCTGCGCGCGGGACGGCGGCTCGTGCTCGACGCCTGCCGTCGCGGCGATGCCGGTCGCAGCGCTCGCCTCGCGCTGAGGATGGTCGCGTCGGCGCTGCCCAAGGCGCCGGCGGGGACGCCGCAGCTCGTCCGCGTGAGCGCGACCGGCGCACAGCTCGAAGCGCTCGAGCGTGCGGGTTTCGACGTCACGCACGCGCGCGGGCGCGGCTGGGGCGACGTCGTCGTGTCCGGCGCGGCGCAGCTCGCCCAGCTGCGGCTCACGGGCTTGCGGCTGCAGACCCGCATCGCCGACCTGACGTCGTCGTACGCGCGCGCCCGTGCGGCCGACGAGCGCTTCAGCGCGCGCGCGGGCGCGGCGGGATCGGCGCTTCCGTCGGGACGCACGACGTATCGGATGTACGAGGAGATCCAGGCGGAGCTCAAGCAGCTCGTCGCGCAGCATCCCGGGCTCGTCCGCAAGGTCGTGTTCGGAACGTCGTACCAGGGCCGCGAGATCTCCGGCGTCGAGATCGCGCGCGACGTCGAGGCGCCCGACGGCCGCCCGGTCTTCTTCACGACGGGCATCCATCACGCCCGCGAGTGGCCGTCGGCCGAGGCGGCGATGGAGTTCGCCCACATGCTCGTACAGGAGCAGGCGACGGCGCGCGTGGGCGATCTGCTCGGGCGCGCGCGCATCGTGGTCCTGCCCGTCGTCAACCCCGACGGCTTCATCTCCTCTCGCCGCGCCTTCGATCCCGGGGACGCGCTCTTCGGCCAGGACCGGGCGGTCACGCTCGTCGAGGCGATCCTCCCGCCGGGCGGCGTCTTCGCCTACCGCCGCAAGAACTGCAACGGCGAGATCCTCGGGCCGCGGCTGCCCTGCGAGCTTGCCTGGGGCGTCGATCCCAACCGCAACTACGGCAATCTCTGGGGCGGTCCGGGAAGCTCGTCGGACGTCCTGTCGCAGGCTTACCACGGCCCTGCGCCACGCTCGGAGCCCGAGGTGCAGGCGGTCTGGGACTACGTGCGCAGGCACGTGACGACGCTCGTCTCGATCCACAACGTCGCCGCGCTCGTCCTGCGGCCGCCCGGCACGAAGAACGGCGGGAGCGCGCCGGACGAGCCGCGGATGAAGGAGATCGGCGACGCCATGGCAGAGGCCACCGGCTACAAGTCGCAGTTCGTTCCAGCTCTACGACACGTCGGGCACGACGGAGGACTGGAACTACGCCGCGGCCGGCACCTACGGCTACACGATCGAGATCGGCCCCGCGAAGGGCCAGTTCCACATGCCCTACGAGACCGGCGTCGTCGCCGAGTGGACGGGTCAGAACCCGTACGCGCAGGGGCGCGGCGGCCTGCGCGAGGGGATGCTGATCGCCGCCGAGGCGGCCGCGAACCCGCCCGACCACGCGATCCTGCGCGGCAGCGCGGCGGCCGGCAAGGTGCTGCGCCTGCGGCGCAGCTTCCAGACGCGCACCAGCCCGTACTGCGAGAAGGGCGTCGAGCCCGTCGTGAAGATCGGGCTGCCGCGGATCTGCCTGACCGGCGAGAAGCCGCCGCTGCTCCTCGACGACGTGCTCGACATCACGACGACGGTGTCCTCCGCGGCGCGCTACGCATGGCATGTCAACCAGTCGACGCGCCCGTTCGTGGGGGCGACCGGCGCGACCGAGGCCTACGAGCTGACGTGCGAGGAGCCGGCAGGAACGGTGCTCGAGCGCCACTGGCTCGTCATCGCGCGCGGCCAGGACGTCACGCTCAACCTCGGCTGCGGCGCCGGAGCGACGACGCTGGCGGACGGAACCCGGCTGGCGTCCGCATCGGGAGCGGCGCCCGCGAACGCGGCGGCGCCGTCGGTCGACGGCGTCCGCGCGGCGTTCGCACCCGCCCGCAAGCTCGGCAAGCCGCCGCGCGCGAGCACGACGAAGGCCCGCAAGCTCAAGTCGTGCACGCGCCGCGCGACGCGGCTGGGCGACGAGCGGCGCAGCCGCCGCGCGCAGCGCGCCTGCGAGCGGCGCTACGGGCGCAACCGCTGACGGCCGATCGTCAGCGCCGCCACAGCGCGCCCAGCGACCGTCCCGCCACCCGCGCGAGCGGCAGCGCCCCGTTTCTCCAGGCGCGCCGGCGATCGGCGTCGCGCGCCGAGCGCAGCAGCGCCAGTCCGCGCCAGGCCGCGACGATCGAGCTGTCGTAGGGCTGCCACCACGGCATCCGCCCGACGGCCGGGTCCCACGTCACGAGCTTGGGCTCGACCATCGCGCGCAGCGCGACGACGCCCCGCGCGCGCCCGATCCCCGCGCCGTGGACGGCGCCCCACGGGAGCTGCGGCTCGCTGCGCGAGACGACGTGGTCGTTCATCCAGACCATCCCCGCGCGGATCTCGCGCGCGATGCGCGCGCCCTTGTACCCGTCGGCGGTCCAGACCGAGGCGCCGAGCCCGCTGATGCCCGCGTTGCAGGACTCGATCCCCGCCTGCTCGGAATCGACGGCCTCGATCGCCAGCCACGGCCCGGGCGCGTCCTCGCGCAGCAGCCGCGCGTCGCGCGGCACGCCCGACAGGACGGCGGGGGCGAAGTAGGCGCCCGCGCGGCCGGCGACGGTCTTCGGCCCGCCGCAGTGCAGCGTCGCGCCGGTGGCGACGGCCTCGTCGACGAGCGCGACCAGGCGCTCGACGCGGTCGGGCGCCAGCAGCGGGCCGATCTCCGTCAGCGGATCGCCGGGATCGCCGACGCGCAGCGCCCGCGCGCCCGCGACGACGCCCGCGAGGAAGCTGTCGTGGCGCTCGCGCAGCACGTACGCGCGGGCGAGGCTGCCGCCCGACTGGCCGGCGTTGGCGAACGCGCCCCAGATCGCGCCCGCGACCGCGCGCGGGACGTTGGCGTCGGCGAGCACGAGCATCGCGTCCTTGCCGCCGACCTCGATCGTCGCGCGCTTGAGCTCGCGCGCGCAGGCCTCGCCCACGTCGCGGCCCGCCTGCGAGGAGCCGGTGAAGCGCACGTGCGCGATGTCCGGCGCCGCGACGACCGCGCGCGCCGTCTCGGGCGCGCCGTGCACGACCTGCAGCAGCCCCTCGGGCAGGCCGGCGCGCATGAACGCGCGCGCGACGCGCTCGCCTGCGAGCGCGGCCAGCGGCGAGGGATGCAGCACCACCCCGTTTCCCCCCATCAGCGCGATCGCGACGTCGCCCAGCGGAGTCGAGAACGGCTCCGCGCCGGGCGTCAGCACCGCGACGACGCCGAGCGGCTCGAACGTCAGCCGCGCGCGCTTGAGGGGCTGCAGCGAGCGCGACAGGCCGACGCGCTCGGGGCCGAGGATCTGCGGCCCGTGCTCGGCGAGCCAGAGCAGCGTCTCGACGGCGGGCAGCAGCTCCATCGTATGCGCCTCGGCGACGGGCCGCCCCTGCTCGCCGACGATGAGCCGCACGAGCTCGTCCCACTCGTCGATGATCGCCTGCGCCCGCGGCCCCAGGTCGATGACGCGGTCGTGGCCGAGGTGCTGCTTCTTGTGCCGGTGCGGCCGGTACGTCCAGACCTTGCCGCCGCGGTCGATGTCGCAGGCGCGCATGATGACCGCCTCGCCGGGCCTCATGCCGGTGACGAGCTGGAGGTCGATCAGGGCGCGGACCTGTCGCGAGACCAGCGGACGTACGGCGCCGATGTCCGGCTGCGGGACCGGCCTCACCGGCCGCGTCTCGCGGGCCGCGCTCTTGCCCTTGCGCAGCCCCGGCACGGTGGCCATGGTGTAGGCCTTGGGATCCAGCCCCTTCTTCACTTGCGCCCAGCTGATCGGCATGGACACGGTGGCGCCCGGCCTTGCGCGGGGAGAGTAGGGGCCAACCGCGGTGCTCATTCGGTCGTTGCGCAGATAGTCAAGGAAGATCCGCCCCGTGCGCACCTTCTTGCTCATGTTCAGGGTGTAGCGTTCGGGGTGCGCGGCGGCGAGCTCGGCGCAGACCGCGCGCGTGAAGGCCTTGGCCGTCGGCCAGTCGATCGGTTTCTTCTCCACGGCCAGCGGGGTGACCACGTGCAGCCCCTTGCCCCCGGTGGTCTTGCAGAAGGGGACCAGCCCCAGCTCGGACAGGCGGTCGCGGAGGTCCCTCGCGGCGCGGATCACGTCGTCGAAGTTCAGGCCCTCGTCGGGGTCGATGTCGAACACGAAGCGGCCGGGCAGCT
>JAHWJE010000115.1 GCA_019348575.1 Actinomycetota bacterium
TCAGGAGACCGGCGAGATCACCGGCACGAAGGACAAGAACTACAACATCATCTGGTTCACGGAGCAGTGCCTGAGCAACGTGCTGCGCCTGGAGACCTATATCCAGGACGCTGAGCGCGACGGCGACGACGAGCTCGCCACGTTCTTCCGCAAGGCGCAGGCCGAGAGCCGCAAGGGCGGCGAGGAAGGCAAGCGAATGCTGCGCGAGCGGCTGAGCGCGTAGGTTGATGGGTCCCGACGACGAGTCCTCCCAGGCCCCGCCGCACGACAGCGAGTCAAGCGAGCCGCTCGGCCCGGTCACGCCGGACGACGAGACGGCGCTCGGCGACACGCCCGAGGCGCATGACGAGCTCTCGCCGCACGACCTGCCGCCCGGTCATCCCGGGCGCGAACAGGCCGAGCGCCAGGCAGGCGGCGGGGAAGGGACGACCAGCGGCGGCGGCTGACGGAGCCCGAGTTCCGGCGCGCCGCTCGTGCGGCGCGCTGGCACACTCCAGGGCATGGACGCCCGGGCGAGCCAGCTGCTGCTACCCGATGACCTGAGCGCCTCCGGCGCCGCCGACCGGCTCGCCGCGTTCGTCCCGGTCGTCACGCGGCGTGCGCACGCCGTCGAGCGGACGTTCTGGGACACGTTCGACGGACGGCTGCACGCCGCCGGGCTCGTGCTCGCGAGCGCCGGCGACCGGCTCGTGCTGATGGACGCGGCGACCTGCGCCGAGCAGGCGAGCGCAGAGCAGGTCGGCGAAGCGCAGCGTCTGCTGCTCGCCGACCTCCCGGCCGGCGCGCTGCGCGACCGGCTGGCGGCGGTCGTCGAGATGCGCGCGCTGACGCCGATCGCCCGTGTGCGCAGCCGGCTGCTGGCGATCGACGTGCTCGACGGCCTCGACAAGATCGTCGTGCGCCTGCGCGCGGAGGAGCCGGTGGCGCTGGGCGGCGGCGGGGCGAAGACGGCGCTGCGCCCGCGCCTTCACGTGCGCGCCGTGCGCGGCTACGACGCCGACTTCGAGCGCGTGCTCGCCCTCCTGACCGGCGACGTCGGCCTGCTGGACGCCCCGCGCCCGGTGCTCGACGATGCCGTCGAGGCACTCGGCGGTCCGGTCGGCGGGACATCCTCGAAGCTGCGCGTAGCGCTCGAGCCGCACGCGCGCGCCGACGCGGCCGCGGTCACCATCCTGCGCCGCCTGCTGGATGTCATCGAGGCCAACCTGCCGGGCACGCTGGCCGACGTCGACAGCGAGTTCCTGCACGACCTGCGCGTCGCGGTGCGCCGCACGCGCGCGCTCCAGCGCGAGTTGCAGGGCGTCTTCGCGCCAGAGCCGCTGCGTGTCTTTCGCGACGGCTTTCGCGGGCTGCAGGCGCTGACCGGACCGACACGCGACCTCGACGTCCAGCTGCTCGAGTTCGGTGCGCTCGCCGCCGGCCTCGGCGAGTCGGCGGCGGACGTGGCGCCGCTGCGCCGGCTGCTCGAGCAGCGGCTCGCCGCCGAGCGCAGGAAGATGGTCGCCGGTCTGCGCTCGCAGCGCACGCGCGCGCTGCTGGACAACTGGCGCGAGTTCCTCGACCGCCTCGTCGACGCTCCGCAGGACGACCGGCCCGACGCCGCGCGCGCCGTCGCCGACGTCGCGGGCGAGCGGATCGGCAAGGTGTACGGGCGGATGGTGAAGATGGGACGGGCGATCGGCGACGACAGCCCGCACGAGGCCCTGCACGACCTGCGCAAGAAGGGCAAGGAGCTGCGCTACCTGCTCGAGTTCTTCTCCTCGCTGTACCCGCCGGAGGTCGTCAAGCCGATGGTCGCGACGCTCAAGGGGCTGCAGGACGTGCTCGGGCGCTTTCAGGACCGCGAGGTCCAGGCCGGCCTGCTGCGCGCGCTCGGCGACGACATCGCGGCGCTGGAGGGCGGCGCGCCCGCGCTCATGGCGATGGGTGTGCTCGTCGAGCGGCTCACCGAGCAGCAGGAGCAGGCGCGCCGGGAGTTCGCCGCGAGCTTCGAGCAGTTCGCGGCCAAGCCGCAGCGCAGGATCGTCGCCGCCACGTTCGGATGACGAGCGTCGTCGCCCTCTACAACATCAAGGGCGGCGTCGGCAAGACGTCCGCCGCGGTGAACCTCGCCTGGGCGGCGGCCGAGCAGGGCGCGCGCGTGCTGCTGTGGGACCTCGACCCGCAGGGCGCGGCGAGCTTCCTGCTGCGGATCAAGCCGAAGGTGCGCGGCGGCGGCTCGAAGCTCGTGCGGGGAAAGAGCGATCCGGCAGCGCTGCTGAAGGGCGCCGACCACGAGCTGCTGGACCTGCTGCCGGCCGACTTCTCCTATCGCAAGATGGACCTCGCGCTCGACGCGACGAAGCGGCCGACGCGCGGGCTGAAGCGCGTGATCGCGGCGTTGTCCGCCGACTACGACTACGTCTTCCTCGACTGCCCGCCGGCGATCTCGCTCGCTTCCGAGAGCGTGTTCGCGGCGGCCGACGTCCTGCTCGTGCCGCTCATCCCGACGCCCCTGTCCGTGCGCACGTTCGACCAGCTGCAGCGCTTCGTCGCCGACGAGGTGCGCGGGCCGCGCCCGCGGATCCTCGCCTTCTTCTCGATGACCGACGCGCGCAAGGCGCTGCACCGCGCGACGATCGACGAGCTGTCGGCGAGCGGCGACGGCACCGTGCTGCAGGCCATGATCCCGGCGGCGAGCGACGTCGAGAAGATGGCGCTTCAGCGAGCTCCGCTCGCGGCGTTCGCGCCGCGAGGTCGCGCCGCGCGCGCCTACCAGGCGCTGTGGGACGAGCTGCGGCCGAGGCTGTAGCGCGGCGCTGAGTCGTCGTGCTGCACGAAGGAGGAGTCCGGAACGGCGGCGCGTTTGCGATTCGGCTGGCAGTTGCGCGCCGTGAAGGCGGGTACGATCGCGCTCGATGTCGACGCCACCGGCCTCCGGACTGCTCGACCGACCGCTGTCAGAGGTGCTGGGCGCGCTCGCGTCGCAGCACGAGCTCGCGGGCGGCGGGGGTCCCGCCGCTGCGCTCGCTGCCGCCGCCGCAGCGGCGCTGACGGCGAAGATCGCGCGCGGGTCGCGCGCGACGTGGATCGAGGCCGGAGGCGCGATCGCGCGAGCCGAGTCGCTTCGGATGCAGGCGCAGGCGCTGATCGAGCGCGACGCGGATGCCTACCGCGAGGCGTCCTCGCTCTTGATGCAGTCCCGGCGGTCGGCGCGCCAGGGCGTCGCGCGCCCGGCGATGTCGAAGCCGGCGCCGGGCTCCACACACCGGGAGCAGCTGGCGGGGGACGCCCTGATCCAGACAGCCGACCTGTCGCTGGCGATCGCCGACGCGGCAAGCCAGATCGCGCAGCTCGCGGCCCAGGTCGCCGACTGCTGCCCGTCGTCGCTGCGCCCCGACGCGCTCACGGCGGTCGCGCTGGCGGAGGCTGCCGCGTGCGGCGCAGCCCGGCTCGTGGAGTCCAATCGCCGCCTGCCGCCGGGCGATCCTCGGCGGGCCGCGTCATGCGAGGCCGCCGAAGCGGCGCTGCGCGCGCGCGAGCGCGCGCTGTAGCCGTCGCGGCCGGCGCCGACGCGCGGACTACTCGCCGCGATGGGCGCGCGACGCCCGCGGCACCGGCACCCGGATCGCGTACTTCGACGGCTTCGCGGAGACGGTCGGGTTCTCGATCCGCCCGAGCCGATCGATGAGCTTGATCCACTGCGACGGCTTGAGGATCCCTTCGAGCTGGCGCGAAGCCCGTGTGCCGGGCCGGTACTGCGGGCGGAAGCCGACGTGGATGTGGTCGGCGTGGTCGCCCATCGCCAGCGTGTTGTCCGTGCCGCCGTAGCTCATCAGGCTGATGATCTGGTTGGGCTTGATCGTGCCCTGCAGCGTCAGGAGGCGGCGGATCGTGATGTCGGTGATCGAGCCCTCGCCCTGGTGGCCGAGGATCGGGATGCCGTTGATCTTCGCGATGTCGACGGCGTTGCCCGAGGAGTGCGCGGAGACGTTGCCGCCGGCGGTGTAGTAGCCGTGACCGCAGTACAGGGAGGTGACGGTCGGCTTCAGGCCGCTGGCGGCGAGGAACTCGAGCGTCGCGAGCACGCGCCGGTCGATCCCGCCGGCCTCGATGTCGCGCCGGCCGCAGGAGTAGATCTCGATCCGTGGGTTGGCGAGGACGCGCCGGGCCAGCGCCTCCTTGCTCATCAGCAGGATCTGCCCGATCGAGGCACGGCGGGCGTCGGGGCCGACGAGCGGGTTGCGCCCCTTCGCGCGGTAGATCGCCGTCGACTCGAGCAGCTTCCAGCCGTCGAGGATCGGCTTCGGGTCGATCCGGGGGGCGCCGCGGCCGGCCGGCCGGATCTCGAAGTGCAGGCGCGGGGAGATCTTCTCCTTCGTCTGGCCGATGCGTCCCAGGATCGTGCCGGCGATGACCCTGCGCCCGACGATCAGTGGCTTGAGCACGACCTCGTCGGCATCAAGGCCGTAGACGCCGGTGAAGTAGGACTTGAGGCTCGCTCCCGCGGGCAGCCCGGACTCGGCGTCGAGGATCTGCCGGGCGCCGCCGTTCGCGAACGCGTTGCGGCGTCCCGGGTTGGCGAACAGGCGCTGCTTGCCAAGCGGCGGGGGCGCCGTCGCCGCGGGCTGCGTCAGCTGCGCCGCGGCCTTCCTCGCGGCCGCCGGGACGGCCCCGTTCTTCGTCGCGCGCCCGGCGGAGGCGGGCAGCGTCGGCTTCGGGTCGCGCTTGGGGAGGGCGAGCTCCTTCGCGATCGCCGCCCTGCTCTGCGTCTTGCGCTTGGGGATCGGGACGTGCCGGGCGACCTTCTTGAGGTGCGCGTACGTGTAGGTGTTGCCGTAGACGTCGCGCAGGCGCACGAACCTGCCCAGCCGCCTGCTCCTGCCGACGGCGACGATCGTGCCGTCCTGGACGGCGATCGCGGGGGAGCCGGCTCTGGCGAAGATGTCGATGCCGCGACGCGTGGCCTGCGACTCGATCGGGTTGGCGACGTTAGGGCCGGCAACCGCGCGGCGGCGCAGCGCGCGCTCGGAGATGTCGTCGGCGTAGCGCGCCTTCGCGAAGACCGGGAAGTGGCCCTGCGTGAGGCCGTTGAGCGAGCCGACGAGGTCGCTCGGCAGGCCGCCGATCAGGCGCGCGCGCATCAGCACCGACTCGACGTACCAGTCTGCGTGGTTATAGGCGAAGATCGCGCGCCGCAGGTCCTGGTCGGCGCCGGCTGCGCGCAGGTAGCGCGCCGCCGCGAAGATCGCGTCGACGGGGTTGAAGGGATCCTTGCGGCCGTCGCGGTTGGCGTCGGTGCCGTAGGCCTTCCAGGTCGCGGGCATGAACTGCATCCACCCCAGCGCCCCCGCCGAGGAGATGTTCAGGTTGCGGCCGTAGTCGGTCTCGATCTCGTTGATCGCCGCCAGCACCTCCCAGCGGATCCCGTACTGGATCCCGGCGGCCTGGTAGATCGGCAGCAGGAAGGGCGGGATGCGGAACTTGTCGATGAAGAAGTTCGGGACGCCGACGGCCACCGCGCCCGGAAGGGCGAGCGACGTCGTCGGGTTGGACATCGTCGGAACGCCCTGCGCGTTGCGAAGCGCGTCCTGCGGTGCGCGATCGCGCTGCTGCCCTCGTCCGGGAGCGGTGGTGCGTCGCGACGTCCTCTTGCGCGGCGGCGCGCAGCGGGGCGCCGCCTTCGTGTCGCGGCGAGCAGGCGCACCCTCATGCTCTACTGGAGGCTTACTTCGCGCGCCGGCCTTGCCCGTGCGACGCCGTACGCAGTCCACGTCGCCCTCGGCGGGCCCGGCGAGGCCGCTGAACGGCAGCGGGTCGGCCGGCGGCGCCGGGGCGACCGCCGGGGCCGGCGTGGTGGGAGCGGGCTCGACGGGGGCTGGCCCCGCGGCAGCCGCCGGCGGTTCGGCGGGCGCCTCTGCCTGCGACGACTCCGCGGCTGGGCTCGGAGGCGTCTCGCTCGGCGCGCTGCCGGCGTCGGGCGTGGTCGTCGTCGCCGCCGGCGTTGTCGTCGCCGTCGCCGGGGTCGTCGCCGTAGGCGTCGTGGTGACGGGCTCGGACGCCTGCTTGTCGCCGCCGGCGCCGGATGAGAGCTGCGTGGGCGGCGCCGCAACCTGCTCGCCGGGAACGGGGAGCGCGTCCT
>JAHWJE010000116.1 GCA_019348575.1 Actinomycetota bacterium
GCAGATGACGACCACGTTGTCGTTGCGGTCGCGCATCAGCTCGAGCTCGTACTCCTTCCAGCCGAGGATCGACTCCTCCAGGAGCACCTCGGTGGTGACACTCGCGTGCAGCCCGCCGCCCCCGATCCGCACCAGGTCGGCCTCGTCGTGCGCGATCCCGCCGCCGGCGCCGCCCATGGTGAAGCTGGGGCGCACGACGACCGGGTAGCCGAGCTCCCCGACGCCGGCGCGCAGCTCGTCCATGGTGTGGCAGACGACGCTGCGCGCGCTCTCGCCGCCGACCTGCTCGACGATGTCCTTGAACGCCTGCCGGTCCTCGCCGCGCCGGATCGCGTCGACGTCGGCGCCGATCAGCTCGACGCCGTACTGCTCCAGGGTCCCGGCGGCGTGCAGCGCCATCGCGGCGTTCAGCGCGGTCTGCCCGCCGAGCGTGGCGAGCAGCGCGTCCGGCCGCTCCTTCTCGATGACCTTGGTGACGAACTCCGGCGTGATCGGCTCGAGGTAGGTCGCATCGGCGAACTCCGGGTCGGTCATGATCGTCGCGGGGTTGCTGTTGATCAGGACGACCCGCAGGCCCTCCTCCTTGAGGACCTTGCACGCCTGCACGCCTGAGTAGTCGAACTCGGCCGCCTGGCCGATGACGATCGGGCCGGAGCCGAGGATCAGGATGCGCTGGATGTCGTTACGCCGCGGCACGGAGCTGCTCCAGGAAGCGGTCGAAGAGGTAGAGGCTGTCGTTGGGACCGGGGCCGGCCTCGGGGTGGTACTGGACCGTGCCGCCGGCGACGTCGAGCAGGGTGAGCCCTTCGACGGTGCGGTCGTACAGGTTGATGTGCGACAGCTGCGCGGCGCCGAAGTCCGTCTCCCAGCGGACGGGCTCGTCGCCGGCGATCGTGCGCTCGCCGCCGGGACCGAGCACGGCGAAGCCGTGGTTCTGCGACGTGATCTCGATCCGGCCCGTCTCGAGGTCCTTGACGGGGTGGTTGGCGCCACGGTGGCCGAACGGCAGCTTGAAGGTCTCGAGGCCGACCGCGCGGCAGAGCAGCTGGTGTCCGAGGCAGATGCCGAACGTCGGCTTGCGCCCGACGAGCGCGCGCAGCGTGTCGACGATGTAGTCCAGCGCCGCCGGGTCCCCCGGCCCGTTCGCGAGGAAGATCGCGTCGGGGTCGGAGGCCAGCAGCGCCTGCGCGCTCACCGTGCACGGATGCAGCTCCAGGACGGCGCCGCGCTCGACGATGTTGCGCACGATCGAGCCCTTGATCCCGGTGTCGATCGCGGCGATCCGCGGGCCGCTGCCGCCGCCGTGGATCGTCGTCTCGCGCGGCGTCACGACGCGCGCGAGGTCGGCGCCCCGCATCGAGGGCTCGGCGGCGATCAGCGCCTGCGCTTCGGCGACGCGCATCGCGCCGGGAAAGACGCCGCCGCGCATCGAGCCGGCGGCGCGGATGTGGCGCACGAGGGCGCGCGTGTCGACCTCGCTGATCGCCGGGATGCCGCAGTCGACGAGCCAGTCGAGCCAGCCGCGCTCGGCGCTCGGCGCGTCCTCGGTGTTCGTCGCGCTGCGCATGACGACCGCCCGCGCCCAGACGCGCGAGGACTCCATCGCCTGCTCGCTGACGCCGTAGTTGCCGATGTGCGGATAGGTGAACGTGATGATCTGACCGGCGAACGAGGGGTCGCTGAGCGATTCCTGGTAGCCGGACATGCCGGTCGTGAAGACGACCTCGCCGGTCGCGGCCTCCGGCGCGCCGACCGCGATGCCGTCGAAGCGCGCGCCGTCCTCGAGCAGCACGTAGGCGGAGGAAGGGTTTCGGCCTCCGGTCATCGCAAGCTCTGACCTTCGGACGACGTTACACAGGTCATCGCAAGCTCTGACCTTCGGACGACGTCACACGACTCAGGATCGTGGAGCGTTCGCGGTACACGACCGCGCCGGCGGCGACCGTCAGCAGCACCCGCCCGCGCAGGCTGCGGCCGGCAAAGCAGCAGTTCTCCGAGCGGCTCTCGTAGCCGCTCTCCCCCACGACCCACTGCGCGTCGAGGTCGACGAGCACGAGGTTCGCCGGCTCGCCGACGGCGATCTGCGGGACGAAGAGGTCCAGCAGCCCGAGGCCGGACGTGAGCTTCTCGACGAGAAGCTCGAGCGGCAGGATCCCGGGCACGACGAGGTCGGTGTAGACGGACGCGAACGCCGTCTCCAGCCCTGTCGTTCCCATCGGCGCGCGCTCGAACGGGACCTCCTTCTCGTCGCGCGCGTGCGGCGCGTGATCGGTCGCGATGCAGTCGATCACCCCGCTGCGCAGTCCCTCGATCAGCGCCTGGCGGTCCTCCTCGCTGCGCAGCGGCGGGTTCATCTTGCGCCGCGGGTCGAGCCCGCGCACGTCCTCGTCGGTCATCGTCAGGTGATGCGGGCTGGCCTCGCAGGTCACGGCCACGCCGCGCGCCTTCGCCGCCGCGATCACCTCGACCGATTCGCGCGCCGACAGGTGCTGGATGTGGATCCTCGCCTGCTCGTACTCGGCGAGGGCGCAGTCGCGGGCGATCATCGTCGACTCGCTGACGCTGGGGATGCCGGCGACCCCGAGCAGCGCGCTGACGGTCCCCTCGTGCATCGCGCCCGCGCCCGACAGGGCTGGGTCCTCCTCGTGCAGGGCGAGCACTCCGCCGCACAGCCGCTGGTACTGCAGCGCGCGGCGAAGCACGCCGGCGTCGGCGACGGGGCGCCCGTCGTCGGTGAACCCGGCGGCGCCGAGCGCGCGCAGCTCGGCCATCTCGGTCAGCTCGCTGCCCTGCAGGCCGCGCGTGATCGCGGGCATGAAGCCGACCGGGACGCGTGCCTCGCGCGCGGCGGCATCGAGCAGGGCGCCGAGGATCGGCGCGCTGTCGACGACCGGCGCCGTGTTCGGCATCGCGATCACCGCGCAGTAGCCGCCGGCGGCCGCCGCGCGCGTGCCGGTCTCGAGGTCCTCCTTGTGCTCCTGGCCGGGCGTGCGCAGGTGCACGTGCGGGTCGACGAAGGCCGGAAGCAGGTGGCGCCCGTCGCCGTCGACCGTCTCGGCGCCGGCGGGCGCCGCGATCGTGCCCGGGGCGGCGATCTCCGCGATCTCGCCGCCGCGCACGAGCACGTCGTGCGCGCCGTCGAGGCCGGTCCGCGGGTCGAGCGCGTGGACGTCGCGCAGCAGCAGGTCGGCGAATCGCGTCGGAGCGCAGACGAGGCGGACGCAGGACGAGGCGCCGGCTGCCAGAGGCTCGTGCGGGGTCATGCCAGCTGCGGTTCCGTGGGCCGCGGGGCGCTGCGCTCGTCGCGCGCCCCCGCCAGCACCTCGTAGAGGACGGCCATCCGCACCACCACGCCGGACTTCACCTGCATCGTGATCACCGCCTGCGGCGAGTCGACGACCTCGCCCGACAGCTCCACGCCGCGGTTGACAGGGCCCGGGTGCATGAGCACCTGGCGCGGGCCGAGGCGGCGGCCGTTGATCTGGTAGTTGGCGGCGTACTCGCGCAGGCTCGGCACGAAGTGCTGGTCCATGCGCTCGTGCTGCATCCGCAGCGCGTAGACGACGTCGGCCTCGCGCAGCGCGCTCAGCACGCGCAGCGTGACGTCTTCGAGGTTGCCGATCGGGGTCGGGCAGACGATGAGCCGGCCGAGGGCCACCCCTGGATCACAGCAGAACGACTAAGGACGTATCTCCTAAACGGCAGTGCAGTGCCCGTCGAGCGCCAGCGCCGCGGCGCCGAGCATCCCCGACTCCGCCCCGAAGCGGGCCGGCACGATCCGCACGTGCTCCTTGGAGGGCGACAGCGCACGTGCCGCGACGACCGCACGCGCGGGCTCGAGCAGCAGCTCGCCCGCCGCGATCACCCCGCCGCCGATCACGACCACCTCGGGGTTGAGCATGTTCACGAGGTTGGCGACGCCGATCCCCAGCCAGCGGCCGATCGCGGCCACCGCGTCGATCGCGGCCTGGTCGCCGTCGTGCGCAAGCTCGGTCACGAGCGGACCGCTGATCTCGCGCCCGGAGACGAGCGCCTGGCCCAGCCCCGAGCGCGGGCGCTCGGCGGCGATCCGCCGCGCCTCGCGCGCGAGCGCCGCGCCGGAGACGAGCGCCTCGAGGCAGCCGTGGTTGGGGCAGTTGCCGTTGCAGCGCGGGCCATCGGCCTGGATGACCATGTGGCCGAGCTCGGCGCCCGCGCCCTGGCTGCCGCGCTGCAGAACGCCGCCGAGGACGAGCCCGCCACCGATGCCGGTGCCGATCGTCAGCAGCGCCGCGTCGCGCGCGCCGCGCGCCGCGCCGAAGCGCCACTCGGCGAGCATCGCGGCGTTGGCGTCGTTGTCGACGAACACCGGCAGCCCGATCCGCTCGCCGACGAGATCGCGAAACGGCACGTCTGCGAGCGGCAGGTGCGTCGACATCACCGCGATGGCGCGGCGCTGGTCGATCAGGCAGGGAATCCCGATCCCCACGGCCTGCACCGAGCCCGAGCCGCCCTCGATCGCATCGCGCACCTCCTCCACCGCCGAGACGACCGTGTCGATCACCGCGCTGTGGTCGCCGCCACGCGCCGGCCGCGTGGCACGATGGTGGACGTTGAGCTCCCGGTCGACCGCGCCGGCCAGGAGCTTCGTACCACCGAGGTCGACCCCGATCACACAGCCGGTCGCCACGATCGGCCACCATACACGGCTCGATGGCGCCACCCGAGGACCCCGACGAGCCCGCGGGCCGGCCCGAGTACCGCGTCTATCGCTCGCGCAAGCCCCTCTTCGGGCGCCGTGGCGGCGATGGCGGCGCCGACCTGCGGCGCCTGCGCGGCGGGGCACAGCAGCCGTCCCGACGCATGCGCGGACTGCGCCGCGGAGCCGCTCGTCCAGCCCCGGGCGCCATGCGCAGGCCGATCGGCGGCTGGCGGATCGCGGGCTGGCTGCTGGCCGCGGTGCTCGCCTGGGTCGCGCTGTCGGCGGTCGTCTTCCTGGTCAGCGCGCAGATCCAGCAGGGCAAGGTCTCAGACGCAAACGAGTACCTCGGCGGCGGCGGCTATCCGCTGACGTCACCGAACAACATCCTCGTCCTGGGCTCCGACGTGCGCACGGAGCGCAACGCCGAGCCCGGCGCGCAGACGAGCGGCAACGGCCGTTCGGACTCGATCCTGCTGCTGCGCGTCGGAGGCGGTGCGAACAGCCGCATGGCGATCGCGCGCGACACCGTCGTCGACATCCCCGGCGCCGGGCGCGGGAGGATCAACGCCGCCTACTCGATCGGCGGCGCGGCACTCGCCGTGCAGACCGTCGAGCAATACACCGGGGTCGACATCAACCACGTGATGGTCGTGAGCTTCGAGGACTTCCCGGAGCTGATCGACGCGATGGGCGGCATCACCTACCGAGGCGGGTGCGTCGTGTCGCGCATCAACGGCGGCTTCCGGAACGGCGGCTACACGCTGCGCCTGCCCGCGGGCAGGACGCACATCGACGGACAGCAGGCGCTGGCACTCGCCCGCACGCGCAAGAACGACTGCAACCGCAAGGAGGACGACCTGACGCGCGCGCGGCGCCAGCAGAAGATCGCCGCCGCGATGAAGCGCCGGCTGCTGTCGCCGGCGGCGTTCGCGCGCCTGCCGCTGATCTCCTGGAACGTCCCGAAGGCGCTGCGCTCGGACATGAGCGGGCCGACGCTGCTGGGCATCTTCGGCGCGCTGGCCGTCGCGGGCACGCCGCAGACCGTGGTGCTGGGAACGCTCTCGGGGCAGGTCCCCGAGAGCGTCAGGCAGGCGAAGGTCCGGCGCTTCCTCGAGGGCTGACGCGCGCGACGACACGCGCGGGCGCGGCTAGGTCGTCTACTTCGAGTCGGCCGAGCCCGGCGAGGGACGCTTGGCATCCGCCTTGGCGGTCTCGGGCTTCTGCACCGCCGTGGACCCGTCTCCCGGCGGGGGCGAGTCGCTCTTCTTCCCGTCGTCGCTGGTGCTCTCCGACGCCGTCGTCTCGGCGTTCTCGCGCGCGCGGTTCCTCGTCCCGTAGTCGGTTTTGTATAAGCCCTTGCCCTTGAAATGGACGGCGATCGGGTGAAACACGCGCTGCAGGGGAACGCCGGTATCCGT
>JAHWJE010000117.1 GCA_019348575.1 Actinomycetota bacterium
TGACGGGCACCGACGACGTGCAGTTCGACGACGTCGTCGCCGAGGCGGTCGCCCGCGCCCGGCGGCGGCACCCGCGGATCGCGTTCGAGGCCGAGCTCGAGCCGACGCTCGTCGTGGGCCTGTCCGAGCGGCTCGGGCGCGCCGTCGACAACCTGCTCCTCAAAGCCGCCAAGCACGCGCCCGAGGGGAGGGTCGTCGAGGTGCAGCTGCGCGGCGGTGAGCTGACCGTTCGCGACCACGGCCCCGGGATATCCGCCGAGGAGCGCCCGCACGTCTTCGATCGCTTCTACCGCGGCGCAGCCGCGCGTGGGCGACCGGGCTCGGGCCTGGGCCTGGCGATCGTGCGCCAGGTCGCCGAGACGCACGGCGGCTCGATCGCCGTCGAGGAGGCGCCCGGTGGCGGCGCGCTGTTCCGGCTGGCGCTCGAGCGCGTCGAGACGGGGGCGACGCCGGCGCGGGAGCGTACGCCGGCAGCGAAGTAGCCGCGGCGCCGCCCCGCGCGCTCAGGCGGCCGACGGAAGGTCGTGGACGACCGCCGGCACGACGACGGGGTCGCCCTGCGACACCTCGAAGCGCCGGCCGTCGCTGACGACCTTCAGCGGCGAGCCGTCGAGCAGCGTGTAGCTCGTCGCGTCCTGCGTCATCTCGATCTCCAGCCGGCTCCCGCGGAAGATCAGCCGAAAGCGCATCCGATCCCAGTCGGCGGGCAGGCGCGGCGTGAAGCGCAGCTCGTCGCCGGCGACGTCGCGCAGCCCCGCGAAGCCGTTGACGAGCGCCATCCACACGCCGCCGCAGGAGGCGACGTGGATCCCGTCGCTCACGTTGCCCGCGAGGTTCGCCAGGTCGACCGCGGCGCTGAGCATGAAGTAGTCGTAGGCCGCCTGCACGTCGCCGACCTCGGCCGCCATCACGCTCTGCACGCACGACGAGAGCGACGAGTCGCCGGTCGTCAGCGGGTCGTAGTACTCGAAGACGCGCCGCTTCTCCTGCGGGCTGAAGCGGTCGCCCGCGAGGAACGTCGCGAGCACGACGTCGGTCTGCTTGATGACCTGGTGGCGGTAGATGTTCAGCGGGTGGTAGTGCAGCAGCAGCGGATAGTGCTCGAGCGGCGTGTGCTCGAAGTCCCATGGCTTGCGGTTGAGGAAGTGCTCGTCCTGCAGGAGCACGCCGGCGCGATCGTCGTAGGGGATGAACATCCGCTCCGCCGCGCGGGACCACTCCTCCGGCTCGCGCGGGTCGATGCGCAGCCGCGCCACGAGCCGGTCGTACGCGTCGGGATCGGCGTCGGACAGCAGCTCGAGCGCCTCGACGGCGGCGGACAGGTTCTCGCGCGCCATCAGGTTCGTGTAGGCGTTGTTGTCGACGACCGCCGAGTACTCGTCGGGGCCGGTGACCCCCTGGATGCAGAAGGCGCCGTCGCGGCGCGCGGAGAAGAACCCCAGATCCGACCACAGGCGCGCGGTCTCGACGAGGATCTCGACGCCTTCGCGCGCGAGGAACTCCTCGTCGCCGGTGACGCGGACGAACTGGCGCACGGCGTAGGAGATCGCGGCGTTGATGTGGTACTGCGCCGTGCCCGCCGCGTAGTACGCGGATGCCTCCTCGCCGGAGATCGTGCGCCACGGAAACAGCGCGCCGCGATGGCCGAGCTGGCGCGCGCGGCGGCGGGCCGCCTCGAGCATCTCGTAGCGGAAGTGCAGCAGCCGGCGCGCCACGTGCGGCTGCGTGTAGGTCAGCACGGGCAGGACGTAGATCTCCGTGTCCCAGAAGTACTGGCCCTCGTAGCCGCGCCCGGTCAGCCCCTTGGCCGCGATCCCGTGGCCCTCGACGCGCGCCGACGCCTGGCGGATCTGAAAGAGGTTGAAGCGCACGGCCTGCTGGATGTCGGCCGGGCCCTCGATCTCGATGTCGCTGTGCTGCCAGAACGCGGCCAGGCGCTCGCGCTGGACGTCGGCGATGCGCTCGAAGCCGTCGCCGGCGGCGCGATCCAGCGTGCGGTTGACGCGCCGCACGAGGTCGCCGGGCGGCGCCTGCGCCGCGTGGTGGTAGCCCAGCAGCTTGGTCACCTTCGCAGGAACGCCGGGCTCGGCGTCGAGGAAGAACACGACGCGCCCCTCGTCCTCCTGCACGCTCGACTCGATGCTGTGGCGAAGCTCGGTCTCGATGCTGTGCTCCATCCCGCAGGCCAGCCCGATCTTGCTCGAGCGCGTGCGCAGCTCCAGCAGCACCCGCGTCGCGTCGCAGAACTGCTGCACCGGCTCGAGCGCCGACTCGTCCATCCGCACGCCGATGCGCGGGTCGTCGTGGCCCTTCGGGCGCGGCAGGTGCGTGACGAGCTCGGAGGCGATCGCGAGCTCCGCCATCCCGGAGACGAGCGTCACCTCGTAGGAGATCGCGGCGAGATGACGCCAGTGCAGCGAGGCCAGGCGCTGCGAGCGCAGCTCGACGACGGCGCCGCGCGACGTCTGAAAGCGCGCCCTGCGCTCGAGGATCCCGGACTTCATGTCCAGCACCCGCTCGTAGCTCAGCAGCCGCGACTCCGACAGGACGAGCGGCTCCTCGTCGACGTACAGGCGCATGATCGAGCCGTCGGGCGCGCTGACGATCGTCTGGCCGGTCGTCGCGAAGCCGAACGCCGCTTCGCCGTACGGGATCGGCCATGTCTCGTGCAGCCCGTTGAGGAAGAAGCCGGGATCGTTGGACGGAAGCCCCTCGTCGTGGGCGCCGCGGATGCCCATGTAGCCGTTGGCGATCGCGAACAGCGTCTCGGCCTCGGTCGGGCGCTCGAGCGAGAAGCGGCGCGAGACAAGCCGCCACGGGTCGATCGGCAGGGCGTTGCCCAGGGCGGGCGCCGCGCGCGCCTCACGGATCCGATTGAGCGCCGCGAGGCGCGAGTCCCTCAGGCTCAAACCAGCAACTCCTCGAAGGTCGTCTGACACCCAGAACCGCTGCTACGACGGGCGGGCGCGGCACGCATGTTACGCAGCAGTCTCATCGCGGTCGGTGTCGTGCGACTCGATTCGGGGAAGTGCGATCCGTGCGTGCGCATATCCGAATAATCGGCCTCCACCCGGCCGGACTTCCTGCCGATCTGCTTCGGCGTCGACATCTTGGCGATCGCATCCCGAACACCGCCCACGGGCGCGGCCGCGCTGCGCATCAATGCGATCATCCGCGCCGATGCCGGGCACGCTTCGCAACCTGCGTCATGAGCTCACGGGGCGCCTGCGCAACCGCGCGACGCACCTCATAACGGGAATGCCGGAGGAGCGTCGCGCGGAGCTCGCCGAGCGCGCGCGGGGGGGTCGCGCGCGGCGCATGCTGCTGCGCCGGGCGGCACGCTGGTACGGCCGTGCGCCCGTCCCCATCGCGGGCGGGCTCGGGCACCTGCTCTACGTCTCGACGGCCGACCTGCCGCTCGACCACGCCCATGCCGGCCTGATCGTCCGCGGCACGCTCGAGCCGCCGGTGCAGGAGGCCCTGCGCCGGCTGCTCGCGCCCGGCGCCGTCTTCTACGACGTGGGCGCGAACATCGGCTTCTTCACGATCCTCGGCGCGCGCCTCGTCGGGCCCGCGGGTCGCGTCGTCGCCTTCGAGCCCGTGCCGGCCTGTGCGCGGGCCGTCGCCCGCAACGTCGAGCTCAACGCGTTCGCCCACGCGGAGGTGCGCGAGCAGGCGGTCGCCGCCGCGAGCGGCTCTGCGCGGCTGCTCGTCGTCGGCGAGGCGAGCTGGTCGCACCTCGCCTCGACGGGGCGCCACGCCGACGTGCGCGAGGAGGTGGACGTCGCCGTCGTGGCGATCGACGAGCTCGTCGGCGCGGGGACGATCCCGCCACCGGACGTGCTGAAGATCGACACCGAGGGCGCCGAGCTGCAGGCGATCGCGGGCATGCGGGCCACGATCGAGCGCCACCGCCCGGCGATCGTCTGCGAGCTGCACGACACGAACGCCGAGTTCTGCGCGCTGATGGACGAGCTCGGGTACGTGACGACGAACCTCGACGGGCCTCAGGCGGTTGCCGTGGCAGGTCCGGTGCACGCGCTCGCGCTGCCGCGCTGAATGCGGTCGTCGCGCCGCGCGACGCCGGTCAGCCCGCAAGCGATTCGAGCGCGCCGCGCAGTGCTCGCGCCGTCTGCTCCGGCGCGTAGGCCGCGATCCGTGCCGCGCCGCGCTCGCGCAGCGTCGCGCGCAGCTCGCCGTCGGCGACCACGAGCGCCAGCAGCTCGGCGGCGACGCTCTCGTCGTCTCGCGCGTCGAGCAGCAGCGCCGCGTCACCGGCGACCTCGGGCACGCCGCCGATCGCGCGCGCGACCACGGGCACGCCGAAGTGGAAGGCCTCCAGCAGCGGGATGCAGAAGCCCTCGTGCTCGGAGAGGCAGAGAAACGCGTGCGCCGAGCGCCAGCGCGCGGCGAGCTGCTCGCGCGTCAGTCCCGACTCGATCGTGACGCGGCCCGGCGAGAGCTCCTCGGCGAGCTCGCGCATCGCGGCGTCGTAGGCCCAGTTGATCGGGGCTCCGACGAGCACGAGCCGCGCGTCGGGCGCGTGGCGGCGGCGGTAGAGCTCGAACGCGCGGATGACGGCGTCCTGGCGCTTGTGCGGCGCCAGGCGCCCGACGAAGAGGATCGTCGGCCGGCTGGGCGCGGTCCACTCCTGCGGCGGCTGGGCCTGCGGCGTCCCGAGGCCGGCGGGGTCGAAGAGGATCGGGATGACGACGTCCGAGCCGAACTCGCGCGCGTTGTAGAGCGAGACGCCGGCCGCGACGTCGACCGCGGCGGCGAACTGCGGCAGCTGCGTGCGCCCCAGCGCGCAGACGACCGCGGCCTGCGGGTCGTGGTCCCAGAACCAGCGCGCGGGCGTGATGTTGTGGGAGATCAGCAGCTTGCGCTGGGGCAGCTCGAGCACGGCGCGCAGCTTCGGCGCGTAGGCGGAGTAGTGCACGAGCAGCACGTCGTCTGAGCGCATCCCGCCCGCCCTGAGCGCGCGCAGCGGCGCGATCCTGTCACCGATGCGCGGGTCGATCTCCGCGGCGACGTCGCGCCCGCCCCAGCCCCAGCCCCTGAACAGGTCGCGGAAGGCGAGCGCCTGCGTGGTGACCGCGTCGTACGGGCCGGCGCCGCTGAGGATCTGATGGACGTTCAACGCCCGGCGCTCACCGCTGCGTGTGCTGCTCGTGCCCGGCGCGCTCCTCGAGCCGCACGACGCGATCCTCGAGCTCGGCCAGGCGGATCAGGACGTTGAGGTTGAAGCGCGTCTGCTGGGACTGCAGCTCGCGCAGGTACTGGCGCATGACGTGCACGAGCTGGCGCTTGGCCCACGTGATCGGCGCGCCGAGCCGGCGCGTCGAGCGCATCAGGTCGGGGTCGGGCTCGATGTTCGCCCACTCCATGAGCTGCTCGATCGAGACGCGCTCCGTGGGCTGAATCGACATCCCGACCGCCGGCGCGTCGTCGCGGCCGGCCGCCGCCTCGCGCGCGGCCGCGAGCGCGAGCGGCCGCGGCTCGGCGGCGACGCGCTCGTCGCGCAGCACCTCGTCCACCGACGGAAGGTCGCGCAGCCTCACCGTCCGCCAGTCTAGGCAGGCCGACTTGCGCTGTGGAAAACCCGCGCCTACCCTGCGCCGCGTGACCGACTTCGCGCTGACCGCCGTCCGCCCGCGCGGCCGCCGCCGCGCGCGCCGTGGCCAGCGCCGCCTCGGCCGCTGCGACCGCTGCTTCCGCATCGGCTACGTCGTCTTGGGCGGCTTCGATCTGGGCGAGCAGAGCTTCGTTGCCGCCCAGGAGCCGGTCGAGCTCGGCTTCTGCGTCCGCGAGGTCGTCGAGCGTCGTCTGGAGCGTGTCGAGGGTGGCGAGAGTGTCCCGCAGGGTCTGCACCTGGCCGCTGAGGGTCGAACCGAGGTTCAGGTCCAACCCGTCCAACAGGTCCAGCAGCGCGCTCAACGGCAGCGCTCCGAGAAGCTCGTTCGGAAGGATGTCGCCAACCTTCAACTCGATCGGGCCGATACCCGCTCCGGTCCGCGACGTCGCCAGCTCTTCGACCACCTT
>JAHWJE010000118.1 GCA_019348575.1 Actinomycetota bacterium
GATCCCGGTCGGCAGCTTGGGGAAGAAGAAGGTCGACTTCGGCGGCATCGTCTCGCCCGCGGCCGCAACGGCGCGCACCTGCTCGACCGGCGTCGGGCGCATCAGGAAGGCGGCGTCGGCGCCGCGATCGAGCGCCGCGCGGCTCACCGCGTGGCTCGCCAGTGCCCTCTGGGCCGCCGGCACCGCTGAGTTCGCCTGGGCGCGGATCGCTCCGGGGCCGCGGACGCCGCGGGAGGTGGCGACGATGCTTGCGACCAGCGCGGCGCTGCCCTTCGCCGCGACGTGGCACCGCCTGCGCGGCGAGGTGCGCGCGCGGCGTGTGCCGTCGACCCGCGAGCGGTCGCGTTGGGCACCGGCAGCCGTGCTGCTGGATCGCGACGGGACGCTGGTGGTCGACGTCCCCTACAACGGCGATCCCGACGTCGTCGTGCCCGCGCCCGGCGCCCGGGCGGCGCTGGACCGGCTGCGAGCGGCCGGAGTGGCGCTCGCGGTGATCTCCAACCAGAGCGGCGTCGCGCGTGGCCTGGTCACCACTGAGCAGGTCGAGGCGGTCAACGCACGCATCGAGGGACTCCTCGGGCCGCTGGGGCCCTGGCTGGTGTGCCCGCACGGGCCGGCCGACGGCTGCCGCTGTCGCAAGCCGGCGCCAGGGCTGGTGCTCGACGCGGCCCGCAGGCTCGGCGTGGCCCCGGCGCAGTGCGCGGTGATCGGCGACATCGGCGCCGACGTGCAGGCAGCCGCGGCGGCGGGCGCCCGGGGCGTGCTCGTGCCCGGGCCGATCACCCGCGACGAGGAGGTCCTCGCAGCCAGCGAGCGCGCGTCCGACCTCGGCGCGGCCGTCGACCTGCTGCTCGGCGCGACCCCCGCGGCGGCGAGCCCGCCCGTGAGGGCCACGACGGCCGCGGTCTCCCTCCAGACCCGGGCGCCCGCGGAGGCGGCGGCATGAGTCACGTCCTCGTCACCCGCCTGGACAACGACGGTGACGTGCTCCTGGCCGGCCCCGCGATCCGGGCCGTCGCCGCGGGAGCGTCGCGGGTCACGCTGCTGTGCGGCCCGCGCGGGCGGGCGGCAGCGCAGCTGCTGCCCGGCGTCGACGCGGTGGTGGTGCGCCGGGCCGACTGGATCGACCCCGAGCCCGGGTCCTTCGACCGCACGGCGGGCGAGACGTGGGTCGCCGACCTGGAGGCGATCGGCGCCGACCGAGCCGTCATCCTGGGCTCCTTCCACCAGAGTCCCCTCCCCCTCGCCCTGCTGCTGCGCATGGCCGGCGTCCCCCACGTGGCGGCCACGAGCGTCGACTACCCCGGCTCGCTGCTCGACGTCCGTCACACCATCGACGACGACGTGCACGAGGTCGAGCGCTCGCTCGATCTGGTGCGCACCCTGGGCTTCACCCTGCCCCCGGGCGACGACGGCGCACTGGACGTGCAATACACCGGCGGCGCTCCTACGACGCTGGACGGCGCGCCCTACGTGGTCGTGCACCCTGGGGCCTCGGTTCCGGCGCGCGCCTGGGCGCCCGAGCGCAACGCCGCGCTGGCCCTCGATCAGGAGCGCCTGAAGGACGAGCGCCGCCGCCAGCAGCGCGTCGAGGCGCTGGACGGGCTGCAGGAGGCGCTCGGGCTGGACTCGCTGCCACTGCGGATCGAGTGCTTCGACATCTCGAACCTGATGGGCACGAACACGACCGCGTCGATGGTCGTCTTCGAGGGGGGCGCGCCGAAGAAGAGCGACTACCGGCGCTTCAACGTGCGCTCGACGACGGAGGGCGTGCCCGACGACTTCGCCGCGATGCAGGAGGTGCTCGCGCGGCGCCTGGCGCGCTGGGAGTCCGAGCAGGACCTCAGCCCCAACGACTCCAGGCGCAACGAGTCCTTCGCGACGCTGCCGTCGCTGATCGTGATCGACGGCGGCCCCGGGCAGCTGTCGGCAGGGGTGCGCGCGCTGCAGGGCTTTCGCGACCGCGGCGTCGCCGTCGTCTCGCTCGCCAAGCAGCTCGAGGAGGTCTTCCTGCCAGGGCGCCGCGCGCCGCTGCGCCTGGCGCACGACACGCCCGCGCTGCAGCTGCTGCAGCGGCTGCGCGACGAGGCGCACCGCTTCGCGGTCACCCACCACCGCCAGCGCCGCGACCGGCAGATGACGGAGTCCGTCCTCGACGGCCTGCCGGGCGTGGGCCCCAAGCGCAAGCGCGCCCTGCTGAAGCACTTCGGCTCGCCCGAGGCGATGCTCGGCGCGTCGCGCGAGGAGCTCGAGGCGGTGCCGGGGCTGCCGTCCAAGACGGCGCGCGACCTGTACAGCTATCTGAACAGAACGAGTGGCTGACCCGCGGGGATGACCGAGCAGAACCTCCGGATGACCGAGCCGCCCGGCATAGTTGCGGGCGTGACCGTCGCAGACGAGGCGCCAGCCACGACGAGCCTCGAGGACCTCGTCGTCATCACCGGCTTCTCGGGAGCCGGCAAGTCGACGGCGCTGAACGTGTTCGAGGACGACGGCTACTTCTGCGTCGACAACCTGCCGCCGGAGATGATCCGCGGCCTCGTCGGGCTGTTCGTGCACGAGCGGTCGAAGGTGCGGCGCGCCGCGGTCGTCTCGGACGTGCGGGCGCGGGCGCTGTTCGAGACGCTGGGCGCGGTCCTCGACGACCTCGCCGACAGCGGCGTCGCGCACCGCGTCCTGTTCCTCGACGCCGACGAGGACACGCTGCTGGGGCGCTACAAGGAGACCCGCCGGCGCCACCCGCTCAGCCCGACGGGCTCCGTCGCGCAGGGCATCGCGGGCGAGCGCGCGGCGCTGGAGGGCATCAAGGCGCGCGCCGACTTCGTGCTCGACACGAGCGGCATCGCGGCGGCCACGCTGCGCCGCCGCATCGCCGACGAGTTCCTGCCGCGCCAGGCGCGCTCCAAGCTCGCGGTCACGCTGACGTCGTTCGGCCACAAGCACGGGCTGCCGCGCGACAGCGACATCGTGCTGGACATGCGCTTCCTGCCCAACCCGCACTGGGAGGCCGCGCTGCGCCCGCTGACCGGCTTCGACCCGAAGGTCGTCGAGTACATGTCGCGCGACGGCAAGCTCGAGGCCTTCTACGAGCGCCTCGGCCCGCTGCTGGACTTCCTCATCCCCGAGTACATCGCCGAGGGCAAGGCCCACCTCTCGATCGCCATCGGCTGCACCGGCGGGCGCCACCGCTCGGTCGCGATCGCCGAGGCGCTCGCCGCGCGGATGCGCGCGCGCGACGACGTCGAGGTCCAGGTCGCCCATCGCGACGTGGGACGCTCGACGCGATGATCCTCCACATCGGCTTCGAGGTCTCCGACCTGCCCCGCTCGGCGCGGTTCTACGACGCCGTCTTCCACGCGCTCGGGGCGCGGCGCACGTTCGAGAGCGACCGCGCGATCGCCTACGGGCGCGACCACGAGCAGTTCTGGATCGTCGCCCGCGGGCGCGGGCCGGCGCCCGGCTACGGCCACGTCGCGCTCGCGGCCGCCGGTCGCGCGGCCGTCAGCGCCGGCTACGAGGCGGGGCTGGCCAACGGCGGCAGCGACGACGGCGAGCCCGGGATGCGGCCGCAGTACGGGCCGACGTACTACGCGGCCTACCTGCGCGACCCCGACGGGCTGCGGCTCGAGCTCGTCGCCGGCGCGCGCTGAGCGGGCCGCGCGGCCGGGCCGGCTACAACCGCCGCGTCGGCTCGGTCGGCGGCGTCCCGCCCGTGCTCGGCGCGACCCCCGGCGGCGGTGCGTCCTGCACCGGTCCGGCGTGCACGACGTGATCGCCGCGCCGCGGGTCGCCGGCCGCCGGGGTCGCGACGTCGTGCGGGGCGGCGGACGGGTTGCCCGCGCCCGTATGCGTCGTCGAGATAGCGACGGAGATCCGCGCCACCGACAGCAGTGCGCCCGCGGCCATCAGCACGGTGCCGGCAAGCGCGAGCCACAGGCCCGTCCCCGGATCGGCGTCGGGCAGGCCGGCGACCGCCGGCGGCGGTTCGACGAGCGCATAGAGCACGATGACGAGCGCCGCCGCGGACGGCACGAGCAACCAGCTCGACGGGCGCGACGGGCCGAAGCCGAGCCGGCCGGCGACCGCGACGAGCGCGCCGATCGCAAGCAGCGCGAGCACGAGGTCCCATGCCTCGAAGACGTCCCATGCCTCTGCAGCGGGCTGATACCACACGAGAAAGAGGCTGACGAGGAGCAGGAGGGCGCCCAAGCCGATCAGCAGGATCCCTGCCTCGATGGTGCGTGCGATGTTCGGCGCGGCGGTGCGCATGCTGCCTCCTTGTGTCGTTCGGTGCGAACTGGCGACTAGGTACCCCCGTCCCGGCGGCCCGAACCGCCGTCGGCGGGCAGCAGCAGCCCGGCGCGGGCCAGCCGCTCGAGGCTCTGCTCGAGCGCCGGCGCAAGATCGTCGCGCGCCGGCGCCGCGCCCGGCGCGAGCTCGTCGAGCAGTGCGGCCCGGTCGCGGGTGCCGTCGAGCAGCGTCACGAGCCGTCGCCCGAGTTCGTCGTCGAGGCGGATCGGCGTGTGGCGCACGGTCGTCAGCATCTCGCCCTGCTCGGCCTCCAGCCGCGCGAGCGCGCTGACGCGCGGGCGCTGCGGGGCGGCGACGCTAACGGCCGGCGGGTGGACGTGCAGTCGCACGAGGTTCGCCGCAAAGCAGCGCAGCAGCGCGTCGCAGACCGTCGCGAGGGTGCCCTCGGGTGCCAGCTCCGCGATCCACGGCGCCGCCGGCCAGGCGTTGCCGACCTGCTGCAGCGCGCCGATCACGACGGGGTGGTCCGTCGTCAGGTGCGCGCCGCCGGGGCCCGTGAAGGTCAGCCGGCCGCCGGCATCCTCCGACCAGCGCAACGGCGCCGACGCGGCGAGCGGCTCGAGCCGCGCCGGCCGCGGCGGGCGATCGATCGCCACGCTCGTACGGCACAGCAGCGTCTGGCGGAACATCCGCTCCTTGAGGAAGTCCAGGTACTGCTCGCGTTCCAGCGGATCGGAGATCTTCAGCAGCGCCTGGCGCAGCTGCTCGGGGAGCGCGCCGAGCTGCATCTCGGAGAACTCGGCCTCGGACAGGAACTGCAGCTCGTGCTGCGCCGCGTGTGCGGCGAACTCGTGGAAGTACAGCGGCTGGTTGTGCTCGGCCAGCGTGTCGTGGAAGAACAGCCCGTCGACGTGGTCGACGAGCTTGCGCGCCTCGGGCCCGAAGGACTTCGCGAGCTCGCTGTCGGCCTCGCCGGCGGCGCTGAGCAGCCGCAGAAAGCCGCGCGCCGCGGCCATCCGCTCCTCGGGCGTGCGCAGCTCGCGGACGTGGTAGGCGAGCATCTCGCGCAGCGCCAGGCGCCCGTGACCGCCGGGCAGCGCGTTGTAGCTCACGTACGCGACGCCGTGCTCGGACAGCACCGACGAGCACAGCGCGAGCAGCGCGTCGCGCACCGACGGCGGGACCCAGGAGAAGACGCCGTGCGCGATGACGTAGTCGAAGCTGCCGGACGGCGCGGCGAACTCGTCGATCGAGATCTCCTCGAAGCGGATGTTCGTCAGGCCGAGCCTGGCCGCCACGGCCTGCGCGCGCTCGATCGAGCGGCGCGAGGTGTCGATGCCGACGAACGTCGACCCGGGGAGCCCGACCGCCATCGGCAGCAGGTTGCCGCCGGCGCCGCAGCCGAGCTCGAGCACGCGGCACGCGGCGGGCGGCGCGGGAGCGAGCCCGAACAGGGTTGCCAGCGTCGCCAAGCGGTCGGGGTGCGTCTGGACGAACGCGCGCGCCGGGTACAGGATCGCGTCGTAGGGGGACGCGCCGGTCACGCAGCGATCGTATCCCGCGCATGCGCGAGGCGCGGCGGGATATCCGGTTGGGGATGCACATCGCCGATCTGATCCACTCCGCCGGCCGGCTGCGGCCGCGCGCGACCCGTCCGCAGCGCGCGCCACGGCTCGAGGCGGGCCGCTGATGGCTGCGCGCGGGGGGATCGACCTGGGCGGCACGAAGATCCAGGCCGTCGTCGTCGACGAGGCCCACGTCGTGCTCGGCCA
>JAHWJE010000119.1 GCA_019348575.1 Actinomycetota bacterium
CTTCCGATCTCTCCTCGCTGTCTATGCAGCCACGGCGCGCCGTCAGTCCGCCGCCGCCGCCCAGCTCATCGAAGAGATCATCGCCGACGCTGTGGAGACGGTGACGCAGCGCGAGCTCGACCGCGTCCGCACCCAGTCCAAGGCCGGGCTCCTGATGTCGATCGAAAGCCCTTGGGGCCAGGCCCATTATGTGGCGCGCCAGCTTTCGGTGCACGGCCGGCTGGTCGAGCCCGCGGAGGTGATCGGGGAGCTCGAGAGCGTCACCCTCGACGATGTCCGCCGCGCCGGCGCCAAGATGCTCTCGGGCCCGCGCGCCCGCCGCATCGACGGCTGATGGACCGGCGCTCGCAGGTCCTGCTGGAGTTCCCGCTCGTCCGCGAGCGCCTCGCAGAGCTCACGTCATTCCCGCCCTCCCGCCCGCTCGCGGAGCGCCTCGACCCGCGCGCGCAGGATTGCGAAGATCTCGTCGCGCGCCAGCTTGCCGTCCAACACCGTGGCAGTCACGGCGGCCATCCTCGCACCGGGTCAGCCTTTCTCGCGGGCCGGGATCGCGGCGATCGCCACGGCGAGCAGGGCCGCGAGACGGACGAGGGTACGCCGGTCGGTCAGCCGCGTCGTGTTCATGTCGTGCTCACCTCGAATCCGCCCTGTCGGATGAGCATCCTCTGGCGCGCTTGACGAATCAAGACCCCCTGCCGTTCGGCTGCTGGGAGTCCCGATAGCGGACCGGCGATGAATCAGATGCTGCTCAGCTCGGGCCCGCGATCTCGCCGGAGCGGCGCAGCCGCAGCGTCCTGGCGCCCGCGCTCCAGACGTACACCCGCTCGACGACCTTCGCCGGGCAGCAGACGTCGTCGCCCTCCGCGAAGCGCGGGGTGCGCACGATCAGCGTGCGCTCGGAGACCTCGGTGTCGGCGCGGTACAGGCGCTGGGAGCGGTAGACGGCGCGCAGGTCGCTCTCCTCGGCCTCGCCGTGCGTCGAGAAGACGTAGAGCGCGACGGCGCCCGCGACGCCCTTCGTGTCGACGAGGACGATGGCGTCCGAGCGGCCGTCGCCGGTCAGGTCGGCAAACGTGATGTCGGGAGCGACGATCCCGCCACCGTCGCGCAGCAGGTGCTTGATCGCCGACGTCGTCTTGTCGTCCTCGAGCAGGGCCTTCTTGAAGAGCGCCTGCGACTTCGACGGGGCGGCGCTCGATCCGCCCGTCGTCAGCAGCGCGATCGCGAGGGCAAGCGCCGTCACCGCGAGCAGGCAGACGGCGGTGCGAAGACGGCGCATCGCGCGCATTGTCGCAACCGCACGGCCTCGGCGCTACGGCTGCAAGAGCCGGTCCTGCGCGCTGGGCCGCGGCGGACCGACGCGGATCGTCGCCGCAGCGATCGCGGCCGAGCCCGTGGACACGCGATAGGTGCCCGGCGCGAGGTCGGCCGTGAGCGACGCCGTGTCGCCGGGCGCGATCGGACCCGTGCGCTGCTCGAGCGGCTGCGCGCCGCCGGCCGCCGCCTGGCTGCGCAGCGTCAGCCGCTGCGATCTGGAGGTGAGGTTGGCGGCGAGCAGCTCGATCGGCCCCGCCCCGAGCCGCGACGGCGCCACGCTGACCTTTGACGGCGTGATAGCGGCGCTCAGCGTGACGCGGACGGGCGCGCGCGGCTCGTTGGCGAAGTCGTCAGCACCGCAGCCGGCGACGGCGGCCGCCACGGCAACGGCGAGCCCGGCCGCGGTCCAGCGGGTCCTGCGTGCCGCTTGCAGCGTTCGCACAACCGGCGAAACCTGACCGAGCCGGCTTCGCTGCACCTCGGCTCGATCGGGCTCGTCACCCGTCGGCGGGCAGCGCGAGCTCGGCGCGCTCGATCGCCAGCTCGCGCAGCGTCGCCTGCAGCTGGTCCCACGCGGCCGCCTCGGCGTCGTCGTAGGCGCGACCCTCGAGGCTGCTCAGCTCGTCGCGGTAGGACGTCCACGCGACGCGCGTGCGCGCGTCGAGCTCGGCGAGGCGCGCGGTGTCGGGCGTTGCGAACGTCGTCATCTCAGTCCTGCATCGGCCGGTGTGGGCATGGGCGAGAGGCTACCCCCGGGGCCGGTCGACGAATTGCAACGCAACGTGCAGCGCGTCATGTCCGGGCGGCAGGATTCGTGCGGATGGACCTGCTCGAACAGCGGCTCGCGACGACCGAGTTCCTCGTCGTCGACACGGAGACCAACGGCCAGGCCGGCGAGTCGTGCGAGCTGACCGAGGTCGGGGCGGTGCTCGTCGGCGGCGGCGAGCTGCACGACCGCTGGGAGAGCCTCGTCGGCGGGGTCGCGCCGCTGTCGCGCGCGATCCAGCGCTTCACGAGCATCACGCAGGGGATGGTCGACGAGGCCCCCGCCGCCGACGCGGTCCTGCCCGATCTGGCCGAGCTGATCGGGTCGCCGCCCGCGCGCGTGCTGGTCGCCCACAACGCCGCGTTCGACCGCCGCGTGCTGCGCCAGGCCTTCGAGCGCGCCGACCTCGACTGGCCCGATCCGCCGACGCTCTGCACCGTCGCGCTCGCGCGCCGCTTCGCCCCGCTCGTGCGCCAGCGCCGGCTCGCCGCGCTCGCCGACGCGCTCGGCGTCGAGGTGCACACGACCCACCGCGCGCTCGCCGACGCGGAGACCTGCGCGCGCGTGTTCTGCGCGCTGTTCGCGCGCCTCTGCGCGCACGCGCCGACGGTCGCCGACGCGCTCGGCGCGCTCAACCCGGCGCGGCGCCGCCCGCGCACGCCGCGCGCGCGGCGCACGACCGGACCGGCCGGCACGATCAAGCGCCACCGGGCGGGTGCGCTCGATTTCAGCTCGCTGCCCGACGAGCCCGGCGTCTACATCTTCCGCAACGGCGCCGGACAGGTGCTCTACGTCGGCAAGTCGGTCGCGCTGCGCACGCGCGCGCGCTCGCACTTCGCCGCCTCGGCGCCCCCTGAGGCGTGGACGGAGCAGGCCGCGCTCGTCGATCACCGCACGACGAGCTCCGAGCTCGGCGCGCTCGTGCTCGAGCACCGTCTGATCAAGCAGCTGCGCCCGCCCGGCAACGTCGTTCACAAGCACGACGACGCGTTCGTCTACCTGCGCTGCCGGCTGGACATCGCCTACCCGGTGCTCGAGGTCGCGCGCGAGCCCGCCGCCGGGCGCGCGGTGACGATCGGCCCGCTGCGCAGCCGCGCCGCCGCCGTCGAGCTCAAGGAGCAGCTCGACTCGCTGTTCGGGCTGCGCCACTGCGGGCGCAAGCTGCGCCTGCGGCCATGGCCGTCGGCCTACGGCCAGATGGGCCGCTGCATGTCGCCGTGCCTCAACGACCTCGATCCGAACCTCTACCGCCGCAAGCTCGACGAGGCCCTCGCGCTGTTCACCGGCGACGGCGACGGCGGGGCGGCGCTGCTTGCGCATCTCGACGTGCAGATGCGCCGGGCCGCGGCCGACGCGCGGTATGAGCGAGCAGCCTGGCTGCGCCGGCGCCGCGAGCGGATCGCGGCACTCGTGCGGGCGCTCGACGGCGCGCTGACGGCGACGCACGCGCGGGCGCGGCTCGTGCTGGCGCCGCATCCGCGGCGGCCGCGCTTCGACGCCTTCTGGCTCGTCGGCGGCGGCGTCGCCGACTGGGAGGTCCTCGAGCGGGTCGGCGACGTGCACGAGCGCACGCTGGCGGCGCTGCGGCGCGCGGGCGTGCACGGGGCGGCGGCGCAGCTGGCGGCCGACCGGATCGGCGAGGCGCGGATCGTGCAGACGTGGCTTGCCGCCCGCGGCGACGTCCCGGCGCTCGAGCTCGCGCCCGTTCCCAGCGCGGGGGACCTGGCGCGCTTCGTCGCCGCCGCCACACGTTGCTGAGCAGTTCGCTCTGGTGGGCGATCGCTGGTGTTGCGAGTTCGGTCTCAGGCCGACGAGACGCGAGGCGCGCGGAGGCAGCGTGTGGGCTGGATGGCTGCGCGCCGCCCGCGGGACTCAGCCGAACGGCAGCTCGACGACCTGCGCGGTCGCGCCGCCGGCGACGTCGAGCGTGTCACCCGGTGTCGCCTCGCGCCGCACGAGCGCCAGGGCGATCGGGCCGTGCACGGGGGAGACGAGCGAGGTTGCGAGCCTGCCGACAACGCGCTCGCCGAGGCGCAGCTCGGCGCCGGACGCCACCGGCTCGGAGAGCTTCAGGCCGCGCAGGTGGCGGTTGGGCTTTCCGCGGTAGAAGAGCCGCGCCACGGTCTCCTGCCCGACGTAGCAGCCCTTGGTGAAGCTCACCGCGCGGTCGTTGAGGCCTGCCTCCTGGGGGATCGTCATGTCGTCGAGCTCATGGCCGTAGCGCGGGCGGCCGTGCTCGACGCGCAGGATCTCGCTGGCGGCCTCGCTGGCCGGCGTGGCTCCGGCGGCGAGCAGCGCCTCCCGGAGGGCGTCGGTGTCCTCGGCGTCGCAGAGCACGTCGATCCCAATGTGGGTGACGATCAGGCGGACAGGGCGCCCGGCGATCTCCCCGCGGCGGTGTGCGTGCTCCTGCTCGGGGAGGTCCTCGGCGCCGGTGAGCGCCCGCGCGCCGGGGCCGACGAGCGAGAGCAGCCCGCGCTGGACGGTGCGCTTGTGCAGCTCGACGTCGTAGCCGATCTTGAAGCGGCGGACCATGTCGAACAGCGCCTGCAGGGTCGCGCGCTCGGTGTCGAGCAGCAGCTCGGGGTCGCTGCCGTCTTCCTCGACGGCGAGCACGCGCAGGTCGCCGAGCATCTTGCCCTTGTGCGTCAGAAAGGCCGCGTAGCAGCCGCTGCCGGCCTGCAGGCCCTCGATGTCGTTGGTGACCTGGCCGGCGAGAAAGGACTTGCGGTCGGTGCCCGTCAGAGCCAGCTTGCCGCGCTCGGAGCGGTCGACGAGACCGCAGCCATCGGTCAGCGCGCGATACTCGCCGGCGAGGTCCTCCGTCAGCGTCGCCATGGTTCGAGGATAGCCCCCGCTCCAGTTCGTCTAGATTGCGGACATGGCGCTTGCGGACACCTTTCAGCAGATCGTCGACTCCCTGCCCGACGACTGGACGGACATGGAGCTCGACCTGCGGATCGCCGACGAGCAGCGCTACATCGACGCGGCGACCTACCTCGTGACGTGCAACGCGCAGCCCTACTCCCAGAGCGACTGGCACTGGCGGCTGCTCGTCGCCCACCGCTTCGGGCACGCCGCCGCCGCGCCGACCGTGCACGGCACGCTGAAGCTGCTCGACCAGGCCGGCATCGAAGGCGAGCTCGCGTTGCGCGAGCTGCGCACGGGCCGCGTCGAGGTGCGCCAGATGTGGGGCCGGCCGCAGTCGGTGCGCGACGAGTTCAAGCGCATCCGGGCGCAGTAGCGATGGCGCGGATCGTCGCGCTCCTGCCGGATCTGCTGTTCGGCTCCAAGGTGCAGGGGATGCTCGCCGCCGGCGGTCACGACGTGACGGTCGCCGGCTCGCCGGAGGCGCTGCTCGGGCAACTAGACGGCAACGACCTGCTCGTCGTGGATCTCTGCGAGGACGCCGAGCGGCGGATCGCGCTGCTCGCCGACGCGGTCGCGAGGACGAAGACGCTCGCCTTCTATCCGCACACCGACGTCCAGACGCGCACCCGCGCGCTCGAGGCCGGCATCGATCTCGTCGTGCCGCGCTCGCGGATGGCGCGCGAGGGCGCGTCGCTGCTCGACGGATTGCTCGGCGCCGAGCAGGCGCGGTAGGGTCGCCGGGTGACGATCCTGCGCACCGTGCGTGTCGCCGCGATCCAGGCGACGCCCGTCATCCTCGATGCCGAGGCGACCGTCGCGAAGGCCGTTGGACTGCTCGCCGAGGCGGCCGAGGCGGGCGCCGAGCTCGCCGTGCTGCCGGAGGTCTTCGTGTCGCTGTATCCGTCCAACTCCTGGGCGCATCAGGCCGCCACGTTCGGTGGCTCAGATGCACTCTGGGAGCGGATGTGGCTGAGCTCCGTCGACGTGCCGGGGCCGCTCGTCGACGAGCTCGTCGCGGCCGTCCGCGCAGTCGGG
>JAHWJE010000011.1 GCA_019348575.1 Actinomycetota bacterium
GCCGCAGGCGGCGCCCAGGAACGCGACGGTGACGAGTAGAGCAGCGGCGAGGGTACGGATGCGGGCCATGCCGCAGGATGCCCACTCTGGTCGCGGCTGACACCTCGCGGCGATCGCGGGACGAGTGCAACCTTCGGTCCGGGGAATGTGGCGACTCAAGGCGGCCGCCGCAAGGAACTCCACCCAGAGCTATCCATCGGCGGGTCGCCTCGTCCACGACTCGACCCTGCCACCCGATCCCACGACTGCCGAAAAGGACCTTGGCAGCACACCTCGTGGAGGGCGTGTGGCGTGCCAACGAGATGGCGATCACGGGTCAAGAAACGAGGTGCTCGACTGGTTGAGCGAGCACAGGCGCCAGAAGGTCATCGCCACACCGCGGGTGAGAGCTACGTATCGCCGGCTCGGGGACTCGGCAAGTTGCTCGAGCTACCGAATCCTGATGTCCAGTCCGAGCAGCAGCAACGGCCACAGCACGACGGCCAGAAGCGCCGAGAGCAGCCGCCCGAACGTCGTCAGGTGATCGAAGTAGTCGTTCGCGACCGCGACGAGGATCCCGAGCACGAGATAGATCGCGACAGCGATCCCTGATCGATAGGCCGGCGCGTAGCTGTATCTGTCGTAGGTGGGGTAGCGCATGCCTTCGCAGTACCCGCCGCCGGCGCGGCGCTCATCCGCCGTCAACGCATGTTCGAGCTTGTGCACCGCGCTGCGTCTCGCCCGCGCTCCTCGTCGGAGCCGCCACGGCCACGGACGCTGCGCGTGCGAGCGGCATGCGCGGCGGGGACGCCGAGCAGCCCGAGGGCGCCGAGGGCCACGAGAACCGTCGTGCCGGCACCTCCAGGCCGTCCAGCACCCGATGCCCAGCGCGATCACCACCACCGCGAGGTAGGCGTGCAGCACGCGCCAGGTCCAGGCGCCGATCGGCAGCCGGGTGCGCAGCGCTCCGAGCGCCACCACGCCGAACAGTGCGATCGTCGCGATCAGCGCCATCCGCGCGCGCGTCGGTCCGTCTGGCGACATCGCGAACCACGCGTCGTCGGGCGCCTCCACGAACAGCGCCGCGACGTGCACGAGCACCAGGCAGAGCGCGACGGAGCCGAGGATCTGATGGCGCGCGATCCGGCGCCCGCGGGCGAGCAGCGGCTGAATGGCCAGTGCCGACACGGCGAGCGCTCCCGCGCTGGTCGACAGCACGAGCGCCGGCGAGGCGCCCGCGAGGTGGCGATCGGTCAGTGCCAGAGTCACCGGCAGCGCGGCCACCGCGACCGCCCCTGCGCCGAGCGCGAGCGTGCGGCGCTCAACCACGAGGAGCGAGCGTGAGGTCGACCACCGCACGCTCGTCGTCGAGGTCCACGACGCGCCGGATGAAGACGGCGCGGTAGTCGCCGTCGTCGTAGCCGACGTGGATGTTGGGCTCGCCGAACTGCGGGACGGTGGGCGCCGTCTCGATCCGGTAGCGACCGTCGGGGCCGGTGCGCACGCTCGCCCGGTTGTCCTGCTCACCGCCGGTCTGCGTCGCGAGCCAGACCTGGATGCGAACGCCCTCCAGCGGCCGGCAGCCCTCGGCGGAGCGAACGAGCCCGGTGATCACGAAGCCGCTGCCGAGCGAGTCGCGCTCGGGGGCGTCGGGGATGTAGTTGTTCGTCCCGCCGGGATTGCTCTTCGTCGCCTTGCAGCGGCGCCGCGGCCGCTCCTGGTGATCGCGCCGCGGCTCCGGCCTCACGGCCCGCTCCGGGCCCGACTCCCCCACGTTCTCGGCGCCCGTCCCCGATGGCTCGCTGGCCAGCAGCGCCCCCACGATCGCGACGGTGACCAGCGCGAGGAGGAGCCCGAGCAGCGGTCGCCGCACGTCAGCCCTCCCTGCGGGCCTGAGGCCGTGCGTCGATGCGGTGTGCGGCGCGCTGGGTCGTGAAGCCTCGACACGACATCGCGACGACGATAGGCAACGGCTGCTGCGCGCGCGCCGTCCCGCGATCAGCTCACGTCAGCGCGCCCGTCGCGCTGCTGCGGGCTACCGCCGACGAGGAGCAGGAGCGACAGGGACGCCGCTCATTCGGCCTTCGTCTCGTGCGGCAGGTCCTTCAGGAAGTGGTGGCACTTATGGGCACGCTCGGAGTCCTGCGCCATGACCTCCTCGAAGAACGACGCGATGTCGTCTCGCCCGGCGTTCTTGGCGTCGCGCACGTACTGCCCGTAGTCGTGGCCTGCCTTCAGCGAGTGGTACTGCACCGATATCAAGTCGTAGGCCACATCGTCGAATCCTGTCTCACCTGTCGCCATCGTCAGCCTCCTGTCCGGGTCGAAATCCGTAACGGCCCCCCCTATACCCCGACGCGCGCCGCCCACGCAGGACACGTGGCGGCCCTCCGTTGGCGGTCATGACGCCCGCCGGCGGCAGCGGGCGCTCGACGGGCGCGTCACGAGCCACGCCGGGCGGTCCGGCATCGGTTTGCGCCCGCGCTGGTGCGAGGATCCCGGATCGTGCCTTCGAGCGGTGACAGCCCGGCGCTCGAGCGCTGGCGCCGGCTGGTGACCGGGCGCCTGGACGAGATGAGGCGCCTGTCGCCCGGGTCGGGCTCCGTCAGCGGATCGTTCTGGGACGGTCGCGCCGAGCGCTACGCCGCCGATGTGCGCTTGGAGAACCCGGCCAGGGATCCGTTTCTGCGCCGGTTACGGCGCGTGACCGATGCGTCGAGCAGCGTGATCGACGTCGGCGCGGGGACGGGCCGCTACGCCCTTGCGCTGGCGGGAGCGGTCGGGCACGTCACGGCAGTCGAGCCGAGCGCGGCGATGCTCGCCGTCCTGCAACGCGCCGCCCGGCAACTGGACGTGACGAACGTGAGCACGATCGCGGCGAGGTGGGAGGACACCGACATGCTGACGGCCGACGTCGCGTTCTCGTCGTTCGTCGTGTCGCTCGTCGCCGAGGCGCGTCCGTTTCTCGCCAAGCTCGACGCCGCAGCGCGTCAGCGCGTCCTGCTCTACGTCGGCGCGTACTGCGGCGACGCGCTGCTCGATCCGCTCTGGCGACACTTTCACAACGTCCCCCGCGCCCCCGGTCCGAGCTTCCTGGATTTGCTCGCAGTCCTGCGCGAGCTGGGTATCGAGGCGACGGTCAACGTCGTGGAGATCGCGAACAACCGGCGCTTCGCGACGATCGACGAGGCAGTCGAGTACTACCGCGACTGGCTGCTGCTGTCAGACACGCCCGCCGTCAGGCGCGAGCTCGAGGGCCTGCTGTCGGTCTGGCTGCTCGGCCGCCGCGGAGCGCTCAGGTCTCCGTTGCGGACCGTTCCGGCGGCGATCCTCGAATGGAGCCCGACGACCACGAGATCGCCGCGATGACGCTCGCTACAGCGGGATGTTGCGCATGACCGGGCGCTCGCGGTCGGCGGTCGCCGTCATCAGCATCCCGAGCGCGTCGCACAGCCGCCGGCGCGTGCTCGCCGGCGCGACGATCTCGTCGATCGCACCCTCGCGGGCCGCCGTCTCGGAGGACAGCCAGTCGCGCTCGTACTCCTCGGCGAACTCGTCGCGCGCCTGGGCCGGATCGTCGGCGGCCTTGATCGCGCGCCGGTGGACGAGGTCGACGGCCTGCTTTCCGCCCATGACGCCGAGCTGGGCCTGCGGCCAGGCGAGCACGAGGTCGGCGCCCAGCTCGCGGCTGTTCATCGCGATCAGCGCGCCGCCGAAGGCCTTGCGCAGCACGACGGTCACGCGCGGCACGGTCGCGGCGGCGAACGCGTGCACGAGCTTGGCGCCGTGGCGGATGACGCCGAGCTTCTCCTGGCCGCTGCCGGGCAAGAAGCCCGGCGTGTCGACGAGCACGACCAGCGGGATCCCGTAGAGGTCGCAGGTGCGCACGAAGCGCGCGCCCTTCGTCGCCGCGTCGGCGTCCAGGACGCCGCCGAGGTACCTCGGCTGGTTGGCGACGATGCCGACGGCGCGGCCGTCGACGCGCGCGAAGCCCGTCAGCATGTTGCGCGCCCAGCGCGGGCTGATCTCGAGCAGGCGCCCGCCGTCGACGAGCGTGCGCACGACGTCGCGCACGTCGTAGACGCTGCGCTTCGCCTCCGGGACGGCCCTGTCGGACGCGCCGTCGAAGGGCTCCATGCTCGGCCAGCGCCGCGGGACCTCGTCGGCGTGCTGGGGCAGGTAGTCCAGCAGGTCGCGCACGAGCCAGGCCGCGTCGAGGTCGCCGTCGGCGACGAGCTGGCAGACGCCGTTTCGCTCGTGCACCTTCGGGCCGCCGAGCGTCGGCGCGTCGATGTCCTCGCCCATGACCTCCTTGACGACGCCCGGGCCGGTGAGGAACATCGACGCGCGCTTCGTCATCACGACGAAGTCCGTCAGCGCGGGCGAGTAGGAGCCGCCGCCGGCCGACGCCCCGCAGATCACGGAGACCTGCGGCACGCGGCCCGACAGCGCGACGTTCTGGTTGAAGATCCGCCCGTAGCCGGCCAGCGCGGCGACGCCCTCCTGCAGGCGCGCGCCCGCCGACTCGATGAAGCCGACGACCGGCATGCGCGCGCGGTCGGCGGTGCGCAGCACGCGGCAGATCGTCTCGGCGTGGACCTCGCCGAGCGAGCCCCCCATGTAGGACGGGTCCTGCGCGTAGCACGCGACCGGCCGTCCGTCGACGCGCCCGGTGCCCCCGATCACGCCGTCGTTGGGCGCGGTCTTCTCGCCCATCCGCAGCGACCGGACCTCGCCGCGCAGCGTCTGCAGCGAGCCCGGGTCGCACAGCGCCTGCAGGCGCTCCAGCGGGGTCAGCTTCTCGTCGGTCCTCGGGACCAGCGCAAGGTTGCTCATCGGGGGATCTCCAGCCTCCGGCCGCGGCGTGCTACGCCGCAGCCGACTTCTTCTCGGTGATGAAGTCGATCGCGTCGCCGACGGTCTTGATCTGCTTCATGTCGTCGCCCTCCATGCGGACGCCGTGCTCGTCCTCGACGACCTGCGCGAGCTCGGCGAGGTCGAGCGAGTCGACGTCGATCTCCTCCCAGGTCGCCTCGCGGTGGACCTCGTCGGCCTTCGCGCCGAAGGTGATCAGCGACTGCACGACGGTGGTCTCGATGGCGCTGGGTGCGGTGGTGCTCATATGCGTTGCTCCTTTGTAAGGGGTGTCGGAGGGGGGTTCACGCGCTCATGCCGCCGTCGACGAAGAGCGTCGTGGCGGTCACGTAGCTCGCGGCGTCGGAGGCGAGGAAGCGCACGGCGGCGGCGACCTCGTCGGGCCGGCCGGGCCGGCGCGCGGGCACGGCGTCGAGCAGCTCGCGCGGCAGGTCGGCGGTCATCTCGGTCTCGATGAAGCCGGGAGCGACCGCGTTGACCGTGACGCCCTTGCGCGCGATCTCGACGCCGAGCGTCTTCGTCATGCCGATCAGCCCGGCCTTCGCGGCGGCGTAGTTGACCTGGCCCGCGTTGGCACGGGGGCCGACGACGGAGGCGACGTTGACGATGCGCCCGTAGCGCGCCTTCATCATCGGCCGCAGCACGGCGCGCGAGAGCCGGAAGGAGGCGCTGAGGTTCGTGTCGATGACGCGGTCCCACTTGTCGTCGTCGATCTGGATCGCGAGGCCGTCGGCGCGCATGCCCGCGTTGTTGACGAGGCCGAGGACCGGGCCGAGGCGCTCCTGCGCCTGCGCGAGCACGTCCTGCATCGCCCCGGGTCGCAGACGTCGCCGCCGATCGCGACGGCCGAGCCGCCCTGCTGCTCGATCGCGTCGACGGTCGCCGCGGCGCCGCCGGCGTCGGTCCTGTAGCCCGCGGCGACGGCCCAGCCGTCGGCGGCGAGCTCGCGGGCGATCGCCGCGCCGATGCCCTTCGACGCGCCCGTCACGAGCACGACGGCGCCGTCGGGGCGGCGGCCCTCGGTCGTCCGGCCGGCGGGCTGGACCGTGGTGCTCATATCCGATCTCCTCCGTAGGTCAGCAGTGCGGCGCCCCAGGAGAAGCCGGCGCCGAACGCGGTCAGCAGCACATGGCCGCCGTCCGTCGGGAGGCGCCCGTCCTCCTCGGCGAGGCCGAGCGCGAGCGGGATCGAGGCCGCCGAGGTGTTGCCGAGCTCGGCGACGTAGTCGGCGACGCGCTCGGACTCGAGGCCGAAGCGCTCGCGGACGGCGTTGATGATCCGCCCATTGGCCTGGTGGGCGATGACGAGGTCGACGTCCTCGATGCCCAGTTGCGCGAGCGCGAGCAGCTCGCGACACGAGCGCTCCATGTGGTCGACGGCCTCCTGGTAGACGAGTCGCCCCTCCATCCGCACGACGTTGTCGGCGCGGTCGATGTAGAGCACGTCGCGCTGCGCATCGGTGCCGATCACGACCGGGCCGAGCGTCGCCGGCCCGCCGGGTGCGAGCACCGCGGCGCCGGCGCCGTCGCCGAACAGCGCGGCCGTCTGACGGTCGTCGTGGTCGGTGTAGCGCCCGAGGATGTCGGCGCCGATCAGCAGGACCGTGTTCGCGCGCCCGCTCTCGATCAGCGCCGCGCCCTGCTGCAGGCCCGCGAGAAAGCCCGTGCAGGCCAGGCCCACGTCCCAGGCCATCGCGCGATCGGCGCCGAGCGCTCCGGCGACGATCGGCGCCGCCTGCGGCACGACGTCATCCGCCGAGGAGGTCGCGACGAGCACGGCGTCGACGTAGGTGGGGTTGACGCCGGCCGCGGCAAGGGCGCGGCTGCCGGCCTCGATCGCGAGGTCCGACAGCCCTTCGCCGTCGACGGTGCGCCGGCGGGCCGAGATGCCGGTGCGCTTCGTGATCCAGCCGGGCTCGACGCCGATGCGCTCGGCGATCGCCGGGTTGTCGACGACGTTCGCGGGCAGGGCGCGGCCGAAGCCGATGATGCCCGCCGTGCGCAGCCGCGAGCGGATGCGGGGGGCGACCGGCGAGGGCGCGAGGGCAAGCTCAAGCGGGTGCACTGATCTCCTCCAGCAGGGTGTCGGCGGTGGCGGCGCTCGCGCCCCGGATGCAGCGCGGGGCGAGCTTGGAGAGCACGCGGCCGGGACCGGCGTCGATGTAGGCCTGCACGCCGAGCGCATCGAGCGTGGTCATCGTGTCGCGCCAGCGCACGGGCGAGATGAGCGCCTCGGCGAGCTCGACCGCGGGATCGGTGAACGGCGCGGCGGTCGCGCAGCTGATCACCGCGATCTGCGGCGGCTCGAAGACGGCCTCGGTCAGCGCGATGCGGAAGGGCTCGACCGCGCCCTGCATCTGCGGCGAGTGAAAGGCGCCCGCCACGCCCAGCGGCAGCGCGCGAAGACCGCTCGTCGTCGCGTCCTTGCGCGCCGCGTCGAGCGCGTCCGGCGAGCCGGAGAGGACGACCTGGCCCGGGGCGTTGTCGTTGGCGATGCTGACCCCGTGACGGGCGGCGAGCGCCGCGGACTGCGCGGGCGACGCCCCCATCAGGGCGAGCATCGTGCCGCCGCCGGAGGCTTCGCCGGACGCGGCCATGTGATCGCCGCGGATGACGACCAGGCGCAGCGCGTCGAGGTCGGAGAGCGCGCCGGCGGCGGCCAGCGCGGAGAACTCGCCGAGCGAGTGGCCCGCCAGGGCGACCGGGTCGACGTGGTCGCGCAGGCGTGTCCAGCCGGCGAGCGAGGCGCACAGGATCGCCGGCTGCGCGAAGCGGGTGGATTCCTCGACGCGCGGGAACGGATCCTCGCCGATCAGCTCGATCGCGGCGTCGAGCAGGTCGGGGCGCACTGCGGCCACGAGGGCGCGCATGTCGGCTGTCTGGCTGCCCTGTCCGGGGAAGAGGACAGCCGTGGGGTGGGAGTCGAGCACCCCCACACCGTTGCGCGCCGAGCCTGTGACGAGAGGCGTTCCCCCCCGTGTGGGGGGAGCATCGCGGCGGGTCGGGGGGGCCGGCAGCGCGCGCTGCGGCGGCCTCGCGGGCGTGGCTCGGTCAGCCGCGGCGCGTCAGCCGCGCGTCGCGCCCGCGAGCTCGCCGCGCAGCGCCGCGATCTCGAGCACCGCGCTCCCGACGTACTCCGCGCGCGCCTCTTCGATCGCGGCCTCGAGCCGCGTCAGATATGGCGACGGCCTCTCGACGCCGAGCTCGAGCGCCTCGAAGCGCTCGGCCTGCAGCCGGATGAGGCGGGATCTTGCGTCGGTGGCGTCCATGGGGGCAAGTCTCTGCGGCCGCCGCCGCGCCGCCAAGCGGGTCTGTACGAACGTCGTGGTTCGGATAACCCCCGCAACGTTGTCCGGTGAGGGGTTCTTCCAGTAATGTTGCCGGTTACGCGGGGAGTGGCTTTCCCGCGGCTCTTCCGCTCGTCGCCACGTCGCGCGGGAGGGTGTTCGCACGGTCGCTCTCCAGGGGGAGGGCGAGCCGGTAGATAGGTATCAATGCGGTCTCAGCCGCTACCACGACGGAGGGAATCCAAGTGCTGGCAAAGTCTTTCGGAGGCGACGTCAAGCTCTACCTCGCGCCCGACGAGCGCGTTCCGCCCCCGGGCGCGCCGAAGGAGTACGCGACGCTCGGCCAGAACGCGCCGACCGCATGGCCGTCCGGCTTCGCCTCGGACGTCCGGACCGGCAACAACGCTCCCGTGACGGGCCAGCTGTCGCCGCATGCCAAGGCTGCCCTCAGGCGGATGGGCATCACGAAGGACTAGAGCGCAGCTGCGCTGACGTCTTCCGAGGCCGGGGCGAGCGCCCCGGCCTCGGTCGTTAAGTCGCGTCGACGCGGGCGAGCGCGGCGACGCGCGCGGTGCCGGAGACCGCCGCCACCTCGGCGGGCACGTCGGCCAGCCGGACCTGGCGCACGAAGCTCAGCCGCCGTCCGAGCGGCGCGAAGAAGTCGTCGTAGTGCGTGGGCACCACGACGCGCGGGTCCAGCCGCGGCAGGATCCGCTCCCAGTAGCGCGGCGTGAAGCTGCGCCCCGCGACGCCGGCGAGGAACACGTCGACCGGCTCGGCGCGCAGCTCGTCGTCGTCGAGGTCGGCGGAGCCCTGGTGATAGAGGCTCATGCCGGCGACCTCGATCCGGATGCCCCAGACCTGCCCGCAGCGGTAGGCGCGGGGAGACAGGCCGTGCAGGTGATCGCAGGTCAGCTCGCCGTCCATCGGGACCCTGCGCCCGAACAACAGCCTGGAGTGGCGGCTGGGGACGAAGCGCACGACGAAGGGGCCGAGCTCGTAGGGCTTGTGCGCGACGACCTCGACGGCGAGCTCGGGCAGGCCGTGCAGGTGCATGAGCTGCGCGAGCGACGAGGACCCGTAGGCCTTCGTCGCGAAGCGGCGCGCGATCGCCGGCGCGTCGATCGCGTGATCGAAGTGGGTGTGGCCGACGAGCACGCCGGCGACGGGGCCGGGCGCCGAGATGTAGCGGTCGATCAGCGCCTCGTCGGGCATCGCGACGCGGCCGAGCAGCAGCGCCCGCAGCGGCACGCGCGACACGTACGGATCGACGAACAGCGAGACGCCCTCGAACGTCAGGCGGTAGCCCGACACGCCGAGCCACTCGAGCTCGAGCCCCGCCGGCAGGTCGAGCGGCACGGCCTCGAGCCGGTGCAGCGCGGCGACGTCGGCGCTGGCGGGTCCGGCCATCGCGCAGAGGCTCGCACGCCGCCGCCCCGCCACGCTTCGCTACCCCCCGGGCGGGGGGTAGCGCTTAAGCTCGCGCGCCCCGGGTGACACGCTGGCGGGGTGTCTGATCACGGCCACGGTGAGCGGCTGTCAGCGATCGACGCGTCGTTTCTGCAGCTCGAGTCCGACAGCGCGCACATGCACATCGCGTGGAGCGCGTTCCTCGCTCCGTCCCCCGAGACGCCGCCGCCGAGCCTCGCCGCGCTGCGCGAGCGCGTCAGCGCGCGTCTGGACTGCGTCCCGCGCTGTCGCCAGCGCCTGCTGTCCGCGCCGCTCGGACTCGGCGAGCCGAGCTGGGTCGACGACGAGCAGTTCGACGTCGCCCACCATGTCGTGCAGCTCGGCAACCGCGAGCGCCCGATCTCGTACGCGAGCTTCGCGGCGATCCGCGACGCTGTCCTCTCGACGCCGCTGGACCGCGCGCGCCCGCTCTGGCAGATCGCGCTGATCCCGCGCCTGAGCGACGGGCGCGCGGCGGTCGTCGGCCGCGTGCACCATGCGATGGCCGACGGCGCCGCCGCGCTGCAGGTCGCGATGCTGATGCTCGACCTCGAGGACGCGCCCGACGCGCCGTCGGCGCGCTGGCGGGCGGCGGCGCCGCCGACCTCGCTGCAACGCGCGCTCGACCCGTTCCTGCGCGGCGCCCAGCTGACGTCGCGCGCCGCGCGCGACGTCGCCCGCGCCTGCGAGCACCCGCGCGCGGCGGCGGCCGCTGCGCTGCGCGACGTCGGGCGGATGGCGCAGGCGCTTGCCGAGGATCTGCTGCCCAGCGCGCCGCAGTCGCCGCTGAACGGCCCGCTCGGGCCGCGGCGCACGCTCGTGCAGCACCGCGTCTCGCTCGAGCAGCTCGGCGCGATCACGCGCGGCACGTCGTCGACGCGCAACGACGCCGGTCTCGCCGCGGTCGCCGGCGCGCTGCGGGCGCTCGCGCTCGAGGAGGGCGTGCCCGCCGAGCCGCTCAAGGCGCTCGTCCCCGTCAACGTGCGCCGCGCGCACGAGCACGGCGTCCTGGGAAATCGCGTCTCGATGACGTCGGTCTGGCTGCCGCTGCAGCTCACGACGCCCGGCGCGCGGCTGGAGCACGTGCACGAGCAGACCGCGCGCTTCAAGCGCAGCGGGCGCTCGGAGGGGGCGCAGAGCGTCATGTCCGGCTTGTCGCTGCTGCCCAGCGCGCTGCGCGCGCCCGTCCTGCGCGCTGTCGCCCCGCGGCGCTTCAACCTGACGATCTCGAGCGTTCCGGGGCCGGGCAGCGCGCTGTTCGTACAGGGCGCGCGGCTGGAGGAGATCTACCCCGTCATTCCGATGGCCGACGAGCAGACGCTGTCGATCGGGATGCTCGCCTACGACGGCCACCTGCACTTCGGCCTGTACGCGGACCCCGACGCGCTGCCCCAGGCCACGCGCCTGGCCGAGCTGATCGACGACGAGCTGCGCGCGCTGCTGCGCGCCCGCCGGCCGCGCCCGCCGCTGCCCGTCGTCGCACCCGCCAGCGCCGGTCCCGTCGGGACCTACGCCAACCGATCGGCCGTGCTCAGCGCGGCCGGACGAGGAGGACACGCATGACATCCGCCCCGACGACGCGGCGCCTGTCGGCGCTCGACGGCTCGTTCCTGCGCCTGGAGACACAGCAGTCGCACATGCACGTCGGGTGGAGCGCGGTGTTCGCCGCGCCGGACGGCGATCGGCCGCGACCGTCGGTGCAGGCCATGCGCGAGCTTGCGGCGGGGCGGCTGCACGAGGTGCCGTGGTGTCGCTGGCGCCTGGACCCCGCGCCGCTCGGCATCTCCGAGCCGCGCTGGATAGACGACCCCGACTTCGACCTCTCGGCGCAGATCGTGCAGCTCACGTCTCCCGAGGACCCCATCAGCGCCGAGACGTTCGAGGTGCTCCGCTCGACGGTGCTGTCGGCGCCGCTCGATCGCTCCAAGCCGCTGTGGCAGGTGTTCCTCGTGCCGCGCCTGGCGGACGGCCGCGTCGGCATGGTCGGCAAGATCCACCACGCGCTCGTCGACGGCATCGCCGCGCTGCAGATCGTGCGGCTGTTCGTCGACCCCGAGCCCGAGGTCGCGTCACGGGCGCCGGTCCGCTGGCGTCCCGCCGGCGGCGGCGGCGTGGCGGGCTGGGCGATGCACGCGGCGCAGACCGCGCTCGGCGACGGCGCGGACGCGTTGCGGATGGGAACCGAGGCGCTGGCTCATCCGCGCAGCACGCTGCTTGCGGCTGCGCGCAGCGCGCGCCGGCTCGCGACCGCGGTCGCCGAGGACGTGCTGCCGCCCGCCCCCGTCTCCCAGCTCAACGGGCGGATCGGCGCGCGGCGCGTGCTCGTGGGCTACCACGCGCCGCGTTCGCTGCTGCGCGCCGCCCGCGGGCGCGGCGGCACGCTCAACGACGTCGGCCTGACCGCGGTGGCGGGCGCGCTGCGCACGCTCGCGCTGCGCCGCGGCGATTCGCCCGGCGAGCCGCTGAAGGCGATGGTGCCGGTCAGCATGCGCCGCCACGGCGAGGACGGCGCCGGCAACCAGATGGCGATGGTCTACATGCCGCTGCCGATCCACCTGGCGACCTCGGCGCAGCGCCTGGAGTGGGTGCGCGAGCAGACCTCGCGCCTGAAGCACACCGACCGCCCGGAGGCGACGCAGACCTTCGTCGACTCGCTCGGGCTCGTGCCGCCGCCGCTGCGCACCCCGGTCGCACGGGCGCTGGCGACCCCGCGCCAGTTCAACCTGACCGTGTCGCAGTCACCGGCGCCGCGCGGCTCGATCTACCTGCTCGGCTGCGAGCTCGAGGAGGTCTACTCCGTCGTGCCGATCGCCCAGGGCCACGCGCTGGCGATCGGGATGGTGCGCTACCGCAACGAGCTGTTCTTCGGCTGCTACGCCGATCCCGACGCGCTGCCGGAGGTGCACGCGCTGCCGGGGCTGCTGGAGGGTGAGCTCGAGGAGCTCGCGGCGGCGGCTGCCGCGGCGCGTCCCGCCGCTCGCCGACCGGCGGTCGAGCCGGCGACCGGCGCGCGGTC